>CAIYPH010000787.1 GCA_903928045.1 uncultured Rhodospirillales bacterium | reverse complement strand
GGATGCCGGATGCGTATTCGCTGTTTGGCGAAAGGCCAGCGCCGTTGGTGACGAAGGACTGCGCGCTGCCGATCGGGGGGCGGATGCTGGCGAATGGTACCGAGCTGGAGCCGGTGGACACGGCGAGCGTAGCCGCCGCGGTGGCCGTCGCGCGGGCGAAGGGCTGCGCGGGGGTGGTGATCAGCCTGCTGCATGCCTGGCGCAATCCGGCACATGAGATCGCGGTGGCGGCGCTGGCGGCGCAACTGGCGCCGGAGATGTTCGTGTTCCGCTCGACCGAGATCTGGCCGGCGATCCGCGAGTTCGAGCGGACCAGCACGGCGGTGCTGAACGGCTATGTGCATCCCCGGGTGTCGCTGTATCTGGAACGGCTGGAGGCGGCGTTGGCGGAGGCCGGGGTGCCGGCCAGGCCGTTGATCACACGCTCCAACGGCGGCGTGATGGCGGCCAGGCAGGGGCGGCGGGATTGCGTGGGGATGCTGCTGTCAGGCACCGCGTGCGGGGTGATGGGGGCGGCGTTTGTGGCCGCCGAGGCGGGGCTGAAACATGCGGCGACGCTGGATGTCGGCGGCACCAGCGCCGATGTGGCGCTGCTGCGCGACGGGCAGGCGCAGTTTGCCGCCGGCGAGAATGTCGGCGGGTTTCCGTTGTTCGTGCCCTCGGTTGCGGTGTCGTCGATCGGGGCGGGGGGCGGGTCAATCGCGTCAGTCGATGCGTTCGGGCTGTTGAAGGTGGGGCCGGACAGCGCGGGTTCGACGCCGGGGCCGGCCTGTTACGGGCGCGGCGGCACGCAGGCGACGCTGACCGATGCGTTCGCGGTGCGCGGCGTGCTGGGGCATGGCGCGCTGGGCTATGGCGCGGTGCAGCCGGATATGGACGCCGCACAGGCGGCCGTGGGCGCGGTGGCGGCCAAGCTGGGGCTTAGCCTGGA
Source organism: uncultured Rhodospirillales bacterium (assembly GCA_903928045.1). The sequence goes on along the minus strand of CAIYPH010000787.1, from coordinate 1,672 downwards.
GGGGACCGCCGAAGCGATCGCGGCGGTGGCGGTGTCCGCGATGTATCTTGAATTTTCCAAGCTGTTTGCCCGCAACGCGGTGGATATCGCCGACCTCACCCTGATCGCGTTCGGCGGCGCGGGGCCGATGGTGGGCTGCCTGCTGGCGCGCGAACTTGGGGTGTCCCGCGTGCTGGTGCCGCGCACGCCGGGGGTGGTGTGCGCGCTGGGCGGACTGGTGGCGGAAATCCGCAACGACCTGGTGCGCACGGTGATGCTGCCGCTGGAAGACGCCTCACTGCCGGCCATGCGCGCGGGTTGGGCGGCGCTGGAGGCGTCGGCGCGCGGATGGCTGGACGAAGTGGGCGAACCAGGAGCCGTCGGCGTGGTGCAGTGCTCCGCCGATATGCGCTATCGCGGGCAGTCCTACGAAATCGAGGTGCCGATTGACGCCATGGACGGCGCGGCGATGGCGGCGTCCTTCCACGAGCATCATCGCGCGGTGTTCGACCATGCCGATCTGGCGGCGCCGGTGGAGGTGGTCAATCTGCGGGTGGCGATCCGCGCCGGGGCGCAGGCGGTGGTGAGCCCGGTGCTGCCGCCGGCCGTGGGGGAAGCCGAGTCTTCGGAGATTCGGATCTTCCTTGATGGCGACTGGCAAGATGTGAAGCTCTACCAGCGCGATGGGTTGCGGCCGGGGCATGTGATCGTGGGGCCCGCGGTGGTGGCGCAGGCGGATACGACGTTGCTGTTGCCCTCCGGCTCGGTGGCGAGGGTGCAGGAGCAGGGGCATCTGGTGGTGGAGTTGTGAGGGAAGGAAGGGCTTCTTTTTTGGAAAAAAGAAGCAAAAAACTTTTCTCTTTCCGCTTGCATTGTCGTGCGTGCTCTTGGCCCGGCCGTGGTGTCGGCGGAGAGGAAAAAGTTTTTTGCGTCGCTTTTTTTCAAAAAAGCGACCGCTTCCTATGACTTGCCTTCCTTCCTGTTAAAAACTGGGTACATCGAAAATGCGCACCGACCCCGTCACTTTGCAGATCATCGCCAACCACACCCGCGCCGCCGCGGAGGGCATGGCGTATACGTTGTATCGCACGGCGCATTCGACCTTCGTGAAGGAGACGGAGGATTTCACCATTCAGATTTTGGATGCGAGTGGGAAGACCACGGCGTGTCCGATGGATCTGGGGGCGACGTGGTATCCGGGGCTGGACTATGGCGAGGCGATGGCGCTGGTGCCCAACGTGAAGGCAGGGGATGTCTGCGCCTGTTCCGATCCGTATTCGGGGTATCTGTCGACGCATGCGCCGGATTTGCATGTGTGGCGGCCGGCGTTTCATGACGGCGAGATCGTGGCGTACACGTCGGGGCATATTCACAACACCGATGTGGGCGGGGCGGTGCCGGCCTCGCTGTCACGCGCGTTGGTGGATGTGCAGCAGGAGGGGATACGGCTGCCGCCGGTACGGCTGGTGAAGGAGGGGGTGGTCGATCCGGAATTGCTGTCGGTGCTGCTGACCAATGTGCGGGTGCCGGAGCAGAACCTGGGCGACTTGAAAGCGTTGCTGGGGGCGACGGCGACGGGGGAGCGGCGGGTGCGGGCGATGATCGCCCGGTTTGGGTTGCAGACTTTCCGCGATGGGCTGGCGGATCTGATGGATTATGCCGAGGCGCAGGCGCGCAGTGTGCTGGCCTCGAT
>CAIYPH010000786.1 GCA_903928045.1 uncultured Rhodospirillales bacterium | reverse complement strand
GCGGCAGCCGGTCCCACGCCGAGACCGCCGCAAGGTCCTCCGCCACCACCTCGGGCGCCCGGTAGCGCCAGGTGTAGCGCGTCTTGCCGTCCTGCTCGCTCATCGTGCCGGTCATGCCGTGCACCTCGGACTGCAACCGGTAGGACGCGGGCGCGGTGACGTTGATCTCCACGTTCTCGAAGGCGACCGTGCGGGCGAAATTGATGATCCAGGTGAAATGCCCGGGGAACAGCGGCACCAGTTGCTCCTCGCGGTAGGTCAGCACCTCGATGTCGTTCTCCGAAAGATCGGGGAACACCACGACCTTCTGCTGAATATCATGAAACACCGGCACATTGGGCACCCCCGGCGCCATCTGCACCCGGACCTGGCTGAGATCGGCATCCACCCGGGTGCCATTGGTCTTCACCGTATAGGCTTCCAGGATATCGAGCTTGCCGAGGCTCGGGTTGAACCCGATCGGGACCTGCCCGATCTGCGCCGCCGCCGCTCGGCTGGCGGGGCTTTGCCGGCGATGCTGCACGATCGTCGCGGTGCCATCCGCGCGCACGTCGATATCGACGGTCATGCGATGCACGGTGATCGAGGGCTGCACCGCCCGCGCGGGGGCGATGGCGAGCAGCAGGATGGCAAGGACGGCGAACGGCACCCAGCGGCGCATGCATCATCTCCCGGAGGCCCCCCATCTTGCCGGGGCGCGGCGGAAAATGGAAACGCCCCCTTGCTGGCGCCGGGAATACGGCAGAACAATCCGCTCGCAGACCGCGCGGGAGACACATGATGGCCCTTGCCTTGGACGGCGGCGCTAACGCCGGCACGAGCCCGCGGACGATCCTGCCGATCCGGCTGGCCACCGCCGCCGCGCAGGCGATCGCGCTCTATCTGCTGATCGAGGCGTCGATCGACCGGCCGACCTGGCCGGCGGCCCATCCGGAACTGTTCAAGCCGCTCCTGCTCATCGCTGGCTGCGTCCCTCTCATCATCATGTGCGGCACCGGCCAACTCACCGCCCGAGCGCTGGCCGGCTGGGCGGCGGCGGCAGCGCTGATCCTCGCCGGTCTCGGCTGGCATGACGCAACACGCGGCGCCGCGCCGAACTACCCCGCGCAGGAGATGTTCTGGCCCTCCTGGCATTTGCTGTTCGTCGTCCCCCCGCTGCTCTTCGTCCTCCACGTGCTCGTCACCGACGCCCTGGCCACCCGGCGCCTGGTGCCGCCCTATGCCAGGCACTTCGACACCGCTTGGAAAATCGGCCTGCAAGCCGTCCTCGCCGGCGGCTTCGTCGCGGTGTTCTGGGCCATGCTGTGGCTCGGCGCCGGGCTGTTCAAACTGCTCGACATCACCGCCATCGGCGAACTTCTACAAAAGCGCTGGTTCTACATCCCCGCGACCACCCTGGCGCTGGCGGCCGCCATCCACGCCACCGACGTGCAACCCGCGCTGATCCGCGGCACCCGTACCATGGTCGTCACGCTGTTCGCGTGGCTGCTGCCGCTCCTGGCGCTGATCCTGCTCGGCTTCCTCGCCTGCCTGCCCATCCTGTCGCTCGCGACGCTTTGGAACACGCATTTCGCCGCCCGGCTCCTACTCTCGGCCGCGGTGCTGATGGTCGCGCTGATCAACGCCGCCTACCAGGATGGCACTACAACCCGGCCGGCGGTGCAGCGTTGGGCGGCCAAGCTGGGCGCGCTCGAACTCCTCCCCCTCGTCGGCCTCGCCGCCTGGGCACTCGGCCTGCGCGTAAACCAGTACGGCTGGACCACCGATCGCGTCTTCGCCGCCGCCGTTATCCTCATCGTGGCCTGCCACGCCATCGGCTACACCGCCGCCCTCTTCGCACGCCCATGGATGAAGCGGCTCGAACGCACCAACGAGGCCACCGCCTGGCTCGCGGTCGCCATCGCCATCGCCCTGTTCTCCCCCCTCGCCGACCCCGGCCGGCTGATGGTGGCAAGCCAGACCGCGCGCCTCGCCAGCGGCACGGCAACCGCCGCGACGTTCGATTTCACGGCCCTCAAATTCGACGGTGCACGCTGGGGCCACCAAACCCTGGAGCAGCTCGCGGAGCGGGCGGACGCGCCGGACATCGCCCGCCGCGCGCAGTCGGCGCTGGCCATACAAAGCCGCTATGCGCGCCAGTTCTACACCACGCCCGAATCCCGCGCAGCGCGGATCGACGTTTTTCCTCCCGGCCGCACCCTGCCCCCGGCCCTGCTCGCTGACGACGCCCCATGGCTCACCGGCCTGCCCGGCTATTCCTGCCTGACTCCAAGTAACCCCACGCACTGCCAGGCCCGCTTCCTCCGCCTCGGCGCCGAGCAGGAGGAGGTGATCGTTCTGGTGAGGCCAGCAGAGGCCCTCCTGCTGGCGCCGGAGCCAGACGGCAAATGGCACGTGCGCGCGGAACTCTCCGGCAAATTGCACTGCCCGTCTCTGGCCAATGTGTTGGCCACCGGCGAGATCACGCTCGCGCCGCACGACCAGCCTGACATCCTCGTCGGCACCACCCGCTTCACACTCGCCGCGCCCCGCACCGGCGCCTGCCCCAAGGACTAAAACGAAACGGGGCGCGGAGGTTTCCCCCCGCGCCCCTTTTCAGGCCAGCCGACCCCGCAGGATCAGGCGGACTTCGCCACGATCTCGTCGGCGATGTTCCGCGGCACCGGCTCGTAGTGGTTGAACTGCATGGTGAAGGACGCGCGGCCCTTCGTCATGGAGCGCAG
>CAIYPH010000785.1 GCA_903928045.1 uncultured Rhodospirillales bacterium | reverse complement strand
GCCCCCCGGCGGCGGCTCCGGCGGCCAGCGCCCCAATGGCGGCCGTCCCGGCGGACCGCAGGGGCCGTGGGGCGGCGGCACACCGCCGGATCTCGATGCCCTGATCGCCCGGCTTCAGGCGTATATCCGTGGCATGCTCCCCCCCGGGTTCGGCGGCGGCGGCAGGCCGCGGGGCGGTGGCGGAGGCTCGTTCGGCGGCGGTCGTGGCGCCCTGCTGCTCGGCGTTCTGGTGGTGGCGGGCTGGCTGGCCAGCGGCTTCTATAATGTGCAGCCAGACGAACAGGGCGTGGTGCTGCGCTTCGGCGCCTATAGCCGCACCACCTCGCCCGGGTTGAACTTTCATATCCCCTGGCCGGTCGAATCCGTGGTGCGGCCCTCGGTCACGCGCATCAACCGCGTCGATATCGGCTTCCGCTCCGGCGCGCCGACCGATGCCGGCGTGCGCCTGCAGGATTACCGGGTGGAGACCACGCTCTCGCCGGCACGCCAGGGTGGCCGCGTCGCGGCGCTGCGCGAAGTGGCGCAGGAAAGCCTGATGCTGACCGGTGACGAGAACATCATCGACATCGATTTCGCCGTGTTCTGGCGCATCAGCGCGGCCGATGATTTTCTCTTCAACATCCGCAATCCCGACATCACCGTGAAATCCGCCGCCGAAAGCGTGATGCGCACGGTGATCGGCCGCACGCCGATCCAGCCGGCGCTGACCGAGGCGCGGGCCCGCATCGAAAGCGAGGTGGTGCACGGCACCCAGGCGATCCTGGACCAGTATCACTCGGGCATCGAGATCACCCAGGTGCAGTTGCAGAAGGTCGACCCGCCCGCCGCCGTGATCGACAGTTTCCGCGACGTGCAGCGCGCCAACACCGACGCCGACCGCGCCCGCAACGAGGCCGAGTCGTTCAGGAACGATATCATCCCCCGCGCCCGCGGCGACGCAGCCCGCCTGGTGGCCGAGGCCGAGGGCGCGCGACAGACCTCGATCGCCCAGGCCGGCGGCGAGGCGCTGCGCTTCCTCTCCGTGTTGAAGGCCTATGAGGCGGCCAAGGACGTCACCCTCCAGCGCCTCTACATCGAGACCATGCAGTCCATCCTGACCCGCACGCCCAGCATCATCGTGGACAACCGGCTGCAGGGCATCGTGCCCTTCCTGCCGCTGGGCGAGGCCGGCCGCGCTTCCCCCGTGCCCATCCCACCCGCGCCCGCGAAGGGAGCCACGCCATGAGCCGCGCTTCCACCATCGGCCTCGCCGGTCTCATCGTGCTGGTGCTCGCCCTCGGCTCCAGCCTGTTCACCGTGCAACAGACCGAGCAGGTGCTGATCACCCAGTTCGGCAACCCCGTGCGCGTGATCACCGCGCCCGGACTGTATGCCCGCATCCCCTTCATCCAGACGGTGATCAGCTTCGACCGCCGCCTGCTCGACTACGAGGTGCAGCCCGAGGAGGTCATCCTCGGCGACCAGCGCCGCCTGATCGTCGACAGCTTCACCCGGTTCCACATCACCGACCCGCTGCGCTACTATCAGGCGGTCGGGCCGACCGAGGAGGGTATTCGTGCCCGCTTGAACTCGGTGGTCTCCTCGGCGCTGCGCCGGGTGCTCGGCAATGAGCAGCTCCTCAACGTGCTCTCCTCCAACCGCGGCCGCATCATGGGGCTTATCCGCGACCACGTGAACGAGGAGATGAAGGATTTCGGCATCCGGGTGGATGACGTGCGCATCCGCCGTGCCGACCTGCCGCAGGAGAACACCCAGGCGATTCTCTCGCGCATGCAGTCCGAACGCCAGCGCGTCGCCGCCCAGGCGCGCGCCGAGGGCGCCGAGGCCTCGGCTCGCATCCGCGCGGATGCCGAGCGCGAGCGGACCGTGCTGCTCGCCGAGGCGCGCGCTAAGGCCGACCAGCTGCGCGGCCAGGGCGAGGCGCAGGCGATCGCGGTCTACGCCGACGCCTTCCAGCGCGACCCGCATTTCTTCCAGATCTGGCGCACGCTGGGCGCCTATCGCGAGGCCTTCGCCTCCGGCGCCTCGCGCCTGGTGCTGACCCCCGGATCCGACTTCTTGCGGCTTCTTAATGAGATGCCGCAACCCGCGGTAAGCCCCAAATGATAGTATTGGCCGTCGCTTATGTCGCCTGAAGCAGGAAACACTTGACCATGCGCCTGACCAAACTGACCGCCCGCGCCACCGCCGTCGCTCTCGGCCTCGCATTCACCGCGCCGATCCTTGCCCCCGTGCTGGCGCGCCCCGCCTTTGCGCGCTCCGCCCCCGAAAGCTTCGCCGATCTGGCGGAGAAGCTGCTGCCCGGCGTGGTCAACATCTCCTCGAGCCAGACCATCCAGGCGCGCGGGGATAGTCGTGGGCCGGAAATGCCGCAATTCCCGCCCGGTTCGCCCTTCGAGCAGTTCTTCAAGGATTTCATGGAGCGCCAGCGCCCCAATGGCGCGCCCAACCGCAACCAGGCGCCGCGCCGCGCGCAGAGCCTCGGCTCGGGCTTCGTGGTAGATGCCTCCGGCATCGTCATCACCAACAACCACGTC
>CAIYPH010000784.1 GCA_903928045.1 uncultured Rhodospirillales bacterium | reverse complement strand
ATGGTGTCGCCGGCGCCGCGGCGGATCAGCCCGGTGTCGTTGCGCAGCCCACGCAGTGAGCCGGTCTTGTTGGCCACGCTGCCCTGCGGCAGGAAGCGCGGCACCCGGTTCTGGTAGTGCTGATACTCCATGATGGCGATCATATCGGCGCAGTCCTCCGGCGTGCCGGCCTGATTCTGCTGGATCAGCACCATCAGCGCCGCCATGTCGCGCGCGGAGGCCGTGTTGTTGGAGCCGTCGCGCGAATAGGCACCGGAGGCGAACGGCATCGGCGCGGCCTTGCTCGCCGCCTTGAAATCCCCGTAGCTCACCGGTCCTTCCAGCGGCAGTGACCAGGCGCGGCGGAACAGGCCGTGGCAGGCGGCGGGCACGTGGATATTGTCGAGCCCCAGGCTGCGCATCCGCGCCGTCACCTCGGCGGTGCCGACGAGATCGCACAAAATATCGGTCGCCGTGTTGTCGCTGACGATGATCATCAGCATCATCAGATCGCGGATGGTGGGGTTGAGCCCGACGCCGAGGGCCTGCATCACCCCCGAGCCGATCACGCGATGGACTTCCTGGTACTCGATGCGGTCGGTGATCTTGAAGCGCCCCTCGCGCGCCTGGGCATAGACTTCCACCATCACCGGCACCTTGAACGTGCTGGCGGTGGGGAACAGCTCGTCACCATTCACCGCGATGGCGGTGCCTTTCTGCACATGCAGCGCGGCGAACCCCGACTCCAACCCGCTGCCGCCCAGCAGCGCGGTGATCTCAGCCAATGCGTTGGCCATGCAGCCCTCCCAAGATATGCGGCCGCGATCTCACACCATCGCGCCCGCCTTGCCCAGCCCCGCCGGCCTGCCCATGATGGCGTCCCCTCCAGCCCGAGCGAGCCCATGACCCTCCCCAACGACCCGCAAGCCGCCATCCACGCCCTCACCACCGAGATCGAAGCCGGGCTGATCGACATCCGCCGCGACATCCACGCCCATCCCGAGCTCGCCTTCGAGGAGGTGCGCACCTCAGGGGTGGTCGCCCGCGAACTCGCCCGCCTCGGCATCCCCCACGAAACCGGCATCGCCAAAACCGGCGTGGTCGGCCTCATCCAGGGCGGCCGCCCCGGCCCCTGCCTCGCCATCCGCGCCGACATGGACGCCCTGCCCATCCACGAGCAGACCGGCCTTCCCTGGGCCAGCACGATCGACGGCAAAATGCACGCCTGCGGGCATGACATCCACACCACCACCCTGCTCGGCGTCGCCGCCGTGCTGAAGGAGATGGCGCCCCAGCTCGCCGGCACCGTGAAGCTGGTGTTCCAGCCCGCCGAGGAGGCGATCGGCGGCATGCAGGTGATGCTGGACGAGGGGCTGCTGTCCAACCCCACGGTCGATATGGCGATCGGCTTCCACAACCGCCCCGATGCCCCGGCCGGCCGCTTCTCCTACGTCCGCGGCCCCGGCCTCGCCGCCGCCGACACCTTCACGATCACAGTGCGCGGTATCTCCGGCCACGCCGCCCATCCGCACAGCGCGGTGGACCCCATCCTCGCCGCCTCCCATCTGGTCACCCAGTTGCAAAGCGTGGTCTCCCGCGAGGTCAACCCGATGCACCCCGCGGTGGTCACCGTCGGCGCCTTCAACGGCGGGTTCGCCGCCAACATCATCCCTGACAGCGTGACCCTGAAGGGCACCGTCCGCACCCTGCACGATGCCGCGCGGACCACCGCCGAGCAGGCCATCAAGCGCCTGTGCGACGGCATCGCCGCGTCCATGCGGGTGCGCGTCGAGATCGCCTACGAACTCGGCGTCCCCTCGCTGATCAACGATGACCGGGTGATCGACCCCACCATCGCCGCCATCCGCGCCCAACTCGGTGACGTCGTCGACGAAAGCAGCCCCAGCATGGGCGCCGAGGACTTCGCCCTGCTGTCCCGCCTCGTCCCCTCCTTCCAGCTCGGCGTCGGCTCCTCCGCCCCCGGCCGCAAGGACCGGCTGCACAACTCCGGCTACGCGCCGGACGAGGCCTGCATCGCCGCCGGCGTCGAGGCGATCAGCCGCGCCGCGCTGGAAATCCTCTCATAATGCGGATTTGTGTATTTGGCGCCGGCGCCATCGGTGGCCATCTCGCCGTCCGCCTGGCGCAGAACGGCCACCAGGTCAGCGTCGTCGCCCGCGGCGCCACCCTGGCCGGCATCCGCGCCCACGGCATCACCATCACCAGCCCCAAGGAAACCCAGCACGCCGCCCCCATCGCCACCGACACCCCCGGCGACCTCGGCCCGCAGGACGCGGTGATCGTCACCGCCAAATCCCCCGCGCTGCCCGCCATCGCCCCCGCGCTTACCCCGCTGCTCGGGCCGGATACCCCGGTCGCGGTGGTGATGAACGGCATTCCCTGGTGGTACCCGCATGACCCCGACGGCATCGCGAGCCACCTCCCCACCAGCCGGGTGATCGGCGGGGTCATCTACTCCGCCTGCACCATCACCGCCCCCGGCCACATCGCCGTCGAGCACCCCACCAGCCGCCTCCTGCTCGGCGAGCCCGATGGCGCCCTCACCCCCCGCCTCGCCGCCCTCGCCGCCGCGCTGCGCTGCCCCGGGCTGCGGGTGGAGGAGACGCCGTCCATTCGCGACTGGATCTGGACCAAGCTGCTGATGAACCTCGCCTCCGGCCCCTTCGCGGTGCTCACCCGCAGCGCGCCGAAGGACAACTACGCCGAACCCGCCATCCTCGCCGCCGCCCGCCAGGTGGCCGCCGAGGGCGCCGCCATCGCCGCCGCCCATGGCTGCCGCTCCATGGTCGATATCGAGGCGCAAATCACCCTCGGCCAGTCGATGACCCACAAGCCCTCCATCCTGCAGGACCTCGAAGCCGGCCGGCCGATGGAGATCGACACCCTGCTCGAAGCCCCGCTCGCCTTGGCCCGCGCCAAGGGGGTGGCGGCGCCGATGCTGGAGATGCTGGTGGGCTTGGTTAAGGTGAGGAAGGAAGCGGTTCTTTTTTGAAAAAAAGAACCAAAAAACTTTTATCCGTTTGCTT
>CAIYPH010000783.1 GCA_903928045.1 uncultured Rhodospirillales bacterium | reverse complement strand
TTTCTATCGGTTTGCGTGGCACCCTCCGTGGCGAGCGCGATACCAACGGATGAAAGTTTTTTGGTTCTTTTTTTCAAAAAAGAACCCCTTCCTTCCCCGCGTCCAACCCCACTCACAGCATCAGGCTCAGCGGGTCCTCGATGATCCGCTTCAGCTCCGCCATGAAGGCCGCGCCGAGCGCCCCGTCGATCACCCGGTGATCGGCCGACAGCGTGCAGGTCATCACGGTCGCCACCGCAAGCTCGCCGCCCTTCACCACCGCGCGCTTCTGGCCCGAGCCGACCGCGAGAATGGCGGCCTGCGGCGGGTTGATGATCGCGGAGAACGATGAGACGCCGAACATCCCCATGTTGGAGATGGAGAACCCGCCGCCCTGGAACTCATCGGGCTTCAGCTTGCCGGCTTTGGCGCGGGTGGCCAAATCACGCATCTCGTTGCTGATGGTGGCGAGGCCCTTCTGGTCGGCCTTGCGGATGATCGGCGTGATCAGCCCATCGGCGATCGCAACCGCGACGGAGATGTCGACATCGTCGTACATCACCATCGCGTCGTCGGTCCAGGACGCGTTGACCTTGGGGAAGCGGCGCAGCACCACGGCGCAGGCCTTGATCACCAGGTCATTGACGGTAATTCGGAACCCGGTCTCGCCCTTGGGGCCACGCTCGGAGAGGTCAGTGCCGAGTTTCAGCAGCGCGTCGATCTCGATATCCATCGCCACGTAGAAATGCGGGATGGTGGATTTCGACTCGCTGAGGCGGCGGGCGATGACCTTGCGCATGGTGGTGTGCGGCACCAGCGCATGCGGCGCAGCGATGGGGGCGGCAGGCTTGGGCGCCGGGGCCGCAACCGGAGCGGGCGCCACGGCGACTGGAGCAGCCGCGGCCGGGGCCGCGGCGGGCTTGGTGCCACTGGCCAGCGCCGTCTCGATATCGGCCCGCACGATGCGGCCATTCGGCCCGCTGCCGGGCACGCCCGAAAGGTCCAGCCCGGCCTGCTTGGCCATGCGGCGAGCGAGCGGCGAAGCGAACACACGGTCGCCCGAGGATGCGGCGGGAGCGGCAGCCGGCGCGGGCGCCACAATCGCCGAGACTGGTGCCTGTGGCGCGGGAGTTGCGACCATGCGGGCCGGAGCGGCGGCGCTCGGCACCGCTTCGCCGGCATCCACCAGAATGGCGATCGGCGCGTTCACCTGCACGCCCTCGGTGCCGTCGGCCACCAGGATTTTGCCGAGCACACCCTCATCGACCGCCTCGACCTCCATGGTCGCCTTGTCGGTCTCGATCTCGGCGATCACGTCGCCAGCCTTCACCACGTCGCCCTCCTTTTTGAGCCAGCGGGCGAGCGTGCCCTCGGTCATCGTCGGGCTCAGCGCCGGCATCAGGATGTTGGTGGCCATTTCGGTCTCTCCCCTACAAACCCCAGTTCAGAACAGCTTCTTCGCGGCGTCCACCACCCATTGCGGCTGCGGCAATGCGAGTTTCTCGAGGTTCGCGGCATAGGGCAGCGGCACATCCGCACCGTGCACGCGCATCGGCGGCGCGTCCAGCCAATCGAAACAGCGTTCGATGATCTGCATGTTCACCTCGGCGCCGATGCCGGCAAACGGCCAGCCCTCCTCGACGGTGACGATACGGCTGGTCTTCTTCACCGACGCGACGATGGTGTCGGTATCAAGCGGGCGCAGCGTGCGCAGGTTGATGACCTCGGCGCTGATACCCTGCTCGGCCAGCGCCTCGGCGGCCTTCATCGCAACGCCCACCATGATGGAGAAGGCGACGATGGTGACGTCCGTCCCCTCGCGCTCCACCTTGGCCTTGCCGATCGGCAGCACGAAATCGGGATCGGTCGGGCAGTCGAACGTCTGCCCGTAGAGGATCTCGTTTTCGAGGAACACCACCGGGTTGGGGTCCTGAATCGCCGCGCGGAGCAGGCCCTTGGCATCCGCCGAGGACCACGGGGCGACAACCTTGAGTCCGGGGCAATGGGCGTACCACGACGCGTAGCACTGGCTGTGCTGGGCGGCGACGCGCGAGGCGGCCCCATTGGGCCCGCGGAACACGATGGGACAGCCCATCTGGCCGCCCGACATATAGAGCGTCTTGGCGGCGGAGTTGATGATCTGGTCCATCGCCTGCATGGCGAAGTTGAACGTCATGAACTCGACAATCGGGCGCAGCCCGTTCATCGCCGCGCCCACCGCCATGCCGGTGAAGCCGTGTTCGGTGATCGGCGTGTCGATCACCCGCCTGGCGCCGAATTCCTCCAGCAGGCCCTGGCTGATCTTGTAGGCGCCCTGGTATTGCGCCACCTCCTCACCGAGCAGAAACACGTCGGGGCTCGCGCGCATCTCGATCGCCATCGCATCGCGCAAAGCCTCGCGCACGGTGGTCGGCGCAGTCGGTCCCCAATCCTTCTCAGCGGCAAGCGGCGCGGCGGTTGGGGCGATGGCGTGCTCCATCGGCGCCACGACCGCCATCGGGGCAGCAACCGGAGCTGCCACGGGGGCGGAAGCGCCCTCCCCGATCACCGCGATCGGCGTATTCACCGCCACGCCCTCAGTGCCCTCCGGCACCAGGATGGCGGAGAAGATGCCCTCATCCACCGCCTCGACTTCCATGGTCGCCTTGTCGGTCTCGATCTCGGCGATCACGTCGCCGGGGCGCACCATGTCGCCCACCGATTTCAGCCAGCGCGACAGCTTGCCCTCGGTCATCGTCGGCGAGAGAGCCGGCATCAGGATCTGCGTCGCCATGCTCTCAGCGCTCCACCAGGATATCGGTGCACAACTCGGACTCGGCCGGCTCGGGGCTCGTCTGCGCGAAATCGGCCGCCTCCTGCACAATGCGCTTCACCTCGTCATCGATCCGCTTGATCTCCGCCTCGCCGACATCGAAGGTCTCCAGCTTGTGCCGCGCACCCTCGATGCAGTCCCGCTCAGAGCGCATCTTCTGGATCTCCTCGCGGGTGCGGTAGCGCCCGGGGTCGGACATCGAATGGCCGCGATAGCGGTAGGTCTTCATCTCCAACAGGAACGGCCCCTTCCCGGCCCGGCAATGGGCCACCGCGATGTCGGCCGCGGCCTTCACCGCGCTCACATCCATGCCATCCACCTGGAGCGACGGGATGCCCCACGGCGCGCCGTTATGCGAGAGGTCATGGCTCGCGGTCGCCCGATCGACCGAGGTGCCCATGCCGTACTTGTTGTTCTCGATCACATAGATGCAGGGCAGCTTCAGCAGGGCGGCGAGGTTGAAGCTCTCGAACACCTGGCCCTGGTTGGAGGCACCATCGCCGAAATAGGTCACCGCTACGCGGTCGGTATTGCGGTAGGCGTTGGAAAAGGCGAGCCCGGTGCCGAGGCTGACCTGGGCTCCGACGATGCCATGGCCGCCGAAGAAGTTCTTCTCCTTGCTGAACATGTGCATGGAGCCGCCCTTGCCGCGGGAATAGCCGCCCTCACGGCCGGTCAACTCCGCCATCACGCCCCGCGCTTCCATGCCGGTCGCCAGCATATGCCCGTGGTCGCGGTACGAGGTAATCACCTCGTCCCCCTCGCCGAGCGCCATCTGAATGCCGACGACGACCGCTTCCTGGCCGATATAGAGATGGCAGAACCCGCCGATCAGCCCCATGCCATAGAGCTGCCCGGCCTTCTCCTCGAAGCGGCGGATGAGCAACATATCGCGGTAAGCGCGCAATAATTGGTCACGGTCGAGCCCCTCGGGCTCATTGGCAAGCTTGACCTTGCCGCGTTTCCTGCTCTCCGCCGCCTGCGCCATGAAGCCGCCTCCTGCCGGGATTATCGCTGAACTGGGGGCAGAGTTAGCGATGGGGACGCACGGCTGCAAGCGCGGAATGGTGAAAAAGGGTTATTGTGCAATGCAATAGGGCATATTAACCGATTCGTGGTTAAGTCTTTGTCCGCTCCGGATTCGCCCTTTCGTCCCCTCGGCCAAGGTTACGCGAAAGCGCCCTGTCTCGTAATATTATTACGCGTCGGATCGTGATTTCGCATCGAGATTGCCGACGCGACCCGCGATCGTGTCCCAGCGCGTGGTGTAGGAGCGGGCTCGTGAGCAGCGTTGGCTGCGGTGTCAGTCTGCCAATTTGGGCAAGCTGACGATGGGATGATCGCTCATCGGGGCGATTGTTTCCAGGGTCATGTATCGCGCCCTCTGGACTGCCCATTCGTCGTTCTGCTCCAGGAGCAGTGCGCCGATGAGGCGGATTACGGCCGCTTCGTTGGGAAAGATGCCGACGACAGAAGTGGCTCGGTTTCTCGCTACAGCGTTTCGGTTCCGTTAGGTGGATCGCCTGCCGGTTGATACGCACGTTTTGCTGCTGGCGTGGTGGCGCGCA
>CAIYPH010000782.1 GCA_903928045.1 uncultured Rhodospirillales bacterium | reverse complement strand
TGTCCGGCGGGAATGACGGGCGTGGTGGGACCGAAGCCGACGCCGTAGAAAACGAGCGTTTCGCCAGCGGAGACGGGGCGCGTGGTGTAGGGGAATGCGCCGGAAGGTCCAATAATGTCGTACCCGCCGCCGCTGTTGCCGGGGCTGTTGGGCGTAAAGACGACGGCTGCCGCATACTTGCTGTTCAGCAGGCTGAGCGAAGGCGCGACGGAGGCGAGATTGACCACCTGATTCGTGTTGCCGGCGGGGGTGATGACGAAGACGAAAACGGCATTGCCGACATTCGCGTCATCAGGGACCTGGGCGTTGATCTGGGTCGGGCTGACATACCAGAGGTAGGCCGGCTTGTTATCGATGAGGACGGAGGTCTGGCCGAGAGCGGTGGGGAAATCGCTGTTCCAGGACACGGTGGTGGAGGCGAGATTGGTGCCGTAGATGGAGATCCAGGAACCCGGCGCGATGGTGCCGGAACTGCTGTAGACGGGGACGATGCCGGCCGATTTGATGGTGGGCACGGAGCCGGTGGCGGGGATGAGCGCGCGAATCCGGGAGTCTTTGTAGCCGGAGGTGGAACCGCAGGCCATATAGAGCCAGCCGTTGCTGCCGAGAGCGATGCCGGACGGGTTGGCGATGGTCGCCGCGCCGGCGGGTCCCGCGTCACCGTAGCTGCCGGGGTCGCCGGTGCCGGCGATGGTGTTGATGTTGCCGTTGGTGGTGATTTCCCGAATCACGTCGTTGCCGGTATCGGAAATGAAGACATTACCGGCGCCGTCGACCGCGATGCCGAGAGGCTGCGAAACCATGGAGTGGGTGGCTACGCCGGAATCCCCAAAGTAGCCAGGGTTGCCGTTGCCGGCGATGGAGTTGATGAGGCCGCCGGAGATTTTGCGGATGGCGCTGTTCAGAAAATCGGCGATGTAGAGGTTGCCGGCTCCATCGAGGGCGAGACCAGCGGGGCCGACGTTGGCGAGGGCGGGCGCGCCACCGTCACCAATCGCGCCGGCGCTGCCGTTCTGGCCGTTACCCGCGTAGGTGGTGATGATGCCCGAGGCGTCGACTTTGCGGACGCGGCGGTTGCCGGTGTCAGAAATATAGAGGTTTCCGGATTTATCGGGCAGGACAAAGCGGGGCAGGCTGAGGTTCGCGCTGGTGGCGGGGCCGCCATCGCCCACACCGCCGTTGGCGAAGGTATTGGCGCTGCCGGCCACGGTGGTGATGATGCCTGTGCCCGCGGCGACCTTGCGGATGCGGTTATTGGTCGTATCGGCGATGAAAACGTTGCCCTGGGTGTCGACCGCTACGGCAGTGGGGCCGTGGAGGGCGGCTTTGGTGGCGAGGCCGCCATCGCCGGAGAAGCCGGGCGTGCCGTTGAGGCCGGCGAAGGTGGAGATGACGCCGCTGGGGGCGACTTTGCGGATCAGGTTGTTGCCGGTGTCGGCAATGAAGATGTTCCCGGCGGAATCGACGGCGACGGCGGAAGGGTCGTTGAGGTAGGCGTTGGTGGCGGGCTGGCCGTCACCGATGCTGGTGATGTAGGGCGCGCCGCCCGCGAGGGTGTTGATGATGTAGCCCTGCGCGAAGGTGAGTTGCGGCGCGAGAAGGGCGGCGATGACGCCGGAGAAAAAACGGATACGGTGAACGCTGAGAAGCAAACGAATCTCCCTGAAATGTGAAACAAACACGATCTCGGGTAGACGCGCCGCGCGGTGGAGCGGTTACAAAATCCTGCCCGGTAAAGTCTTGTAAATATTCAGGTTACAGGGCAGAGAGCTTGCGGCGGGCCAGGGGCACGGCAAATGCGGCCGGGGGATTGTGGGCGAGCGCCTTCGAGGCCTTTTCGT
>CAIYPH010000781.1 GCA_903928045.1 uncultured Rhodospirillales bacterium | reverse complement strand
GCCGCCATCCCCAATTTTCGCATCATGGAAATCGATATCGACAGCGTGGCCTGGCGCGATGAATTCTTCACAGACGTGCCCCGCATCGAAAACGGCGAACTCATCTTGCCGACCGCCCCGGGCTGGGGCATCGACATCAATGAGGCGGCCGTGCGAGCTCGCCCCCCGAAATCCTAAAGGAGAAACCCCTGGAATGGCCAAATTCAAAATAGTGACACCAGAAGGTGCCAGCTTCACCGTGGCGGGCGGCGGCTATGACTATGAAATGGAAGCCCTTGCCGGCATGGACGTCGAAATCGTCGAATGCCCAGCCACCGAGGAAGGCTTCATCGCAGGCACGCAGGACGCCGATGCGATCTACGCCAAGGGCATGTCATTCACGCCGAAGATGATCGCCGCCCTGCCCGAGAAATGTCGCGGCATCGTCCTCGGCACCGTGGGCGTCGACTATGTCAACGTCGCCGCCGCCACCGCGCGCAACATGCCCGTTACGAACTGCCCCGATACCTTCATCGAGGAAGTCGCGGATCACGCAATGATGTTGCTGCTCTCCACGCATCGCCGTGCCATCGAGCAGGATCGCATGGTCCGTGAAGGCCGCTGGCGCGATGGCCGGCCGCAGCTCCTCGAAGTGCCGCGCCTGATGGGCATGACCCTTGGCTTCATCGCGTTCGGCCACGTGGCCCGCGCGGTGGCCATGCGCGCCAAGGCCTTCGGCCTGCGCATGATCGCCTATGACCCCTTCATCGAAGAGCTGGTGATGCCCCCCTACGGCGTCGAACCTGCCACCTTCGAGGAAGTGCTCACCAAGTCCGACTTCATCTCCATGCACGCCCCGGCGACGCCGGAGGCACAGGGCATGCTGATGGAGAAGCACTTCAAGATGATGAAGAAGAACGCCATCTTCATCAACACCGGCCGCGGCGCCACCGTCCAGGAATCCGGCCTCATCAAGGCCCTCCAGGAAAAATGGATCGCCGGCGCCGGCATTGACGTCTTCGAGGTCGAGCCCGCCCAGCAGGACAACCCCCTGCTGCAAATGCCCCACGTCATCCTGAGCCCGCACAACGCCTCCGCCAGCGCCCGCTTCGACCCCGCCCGCAAGCGCCGCGTCGGCCAGGAACTCGCCCTCCTCCTCGGCGGCCGCTGGCCGATGAGCTGCGTCAACCCGACGGTGCTGACCAAGACCAATCTGCGCCGCTGGCAGCCGTATTCGATGGAGCGTGGACCCAACTCCTAACCCCCCGCACTTCCCCCTCTCCCGCGTTTGCGGGAGAGGGTCGGGGTGAGGGCGGCGAAACCGAACGTCCCTGCCCCCGCGGTCCGACCTTGCCCCACGCACCGGCCATGCGCATACTCCCTGCGCACCCCAGGACCGCGCGATGTCCCAAACCACCCGCCGCCGCCCCACCAACATCACCCTGCCCGACGCCCTCCTCGCCGAGGCCCGTGCGATGAACATCAACATCTCGCAAACCTGCGAACGCGCCCTCGCCGCCGAAATCGCCGCCGCCCGCCGCGAAGCCTGGCTCCGCGACAACCGTGAGGCGATGGATGCCTGGAACGCCCGCGTCGAAACCGAAGGACTGCCCCTGGCCGCCTATCGCCGCTTCTGATGGCCCGCCACGACGTCTACAAAATGCCCGGCGGCGGCCCCGGCTACCTGGTCGACGTGCAGTCCGCCCTCCTCGACCACTTCGCCTCCCGCGTCGTCCTCCCCTTGGAACCCATCGCGCGCAACCCCGAGCGGCTGCAAGACCTCAACCCCATCTTCGACATCCTCGGCGAACCCCACGTCCTCCTCACCCAGGCCATCGTCGCCATCCCCGCCCGCGCGCTCAAACGCCCCGTCGCCTCCCTCCGCGACCAGCAAGACGCCATCACCCGCGCGCTCGACCTCCTCCTGACCGGCTTCTGAGCCCCCCTATTTCACCCCCAACCGCCGGCACCACAGCAAACACCCCAGGCTCACCACAATAATCCCGCACAAATACAACCCCGGGCTCGCCGGATTCCCCGTCTGCTTCACCAGCGCCGCCGCCACCAGCGGCGTCACGCCGCCAAACAGCAACTGCCCCAGCACATAGGCGATCGAAATCCCCGTGGTCCGCCGCCGCACCACGAACAAATCCGTCAGCAACGCCGGCGCGATCGCGTAGTAGCCGCTGTACATCACGATCGCCAGCAACGCCTGGATCACCACCAGATTCACCAGGCTCGGCGACGCCACGATCCACAGGAACAGCGGATACGTCATCACCAGCCCCACCCCGCCCAGGATCAGCATCGGCGTGATCCGCCCCACCCGGTCCGACACATGCCCCGATACCATCGGCAACACCGAGTTGATGGCGCCGGCCACCAGCGTCCCCACCAGCGCCTGCGAGGCCGACAGATGCAGCGTCGTATTGGCGAATGTCGGCATATACTGGTTCATGAAGCTGCCCGCCGCCCCCGCCGCCACCACGCCCGCCCCGGCCAGCACCCGCCAGCCGTCCTGGGTCGCCACCTCGCGCAACGGCCGCTCCGCCGGCGCCGCCGCCTTGAACAACGGGCTCTCATCCGCCCGCGTGCGGATATACCAGGCCACCGGCCCGATCAGCACCCCCACCAGGAACGGCACCCGCCACCCCCACGCCATCACCTGGTCCGGCGCCAGCGTGGTGTTCACCGTAAACGCCACCAGCGAGGCGATGAACACCGCGAACCCCGAGCACGCCCATTGGATCGAGGCATAGAACCCCGCGCGCGTCGGGTCCTGCTCCACCAGCAGCGCGGTAGCCGAACCGAACTCCCCGCCCGCCGAAAACCCCTGCAGCAACCGCGCGAACAACAGCAGCGCCGGCGCCGCCAGCCCGATGCTGGCATAGCCCGGCAGCAACCCGGTCATCGCCGTCCCCACCATCATCAGCACCGCCGAAGCCACCATCGCCGGCTTGCGCCCGGCCCGGTCGGCATAAGCCCCGATCACGATCGCCCCCAGCGGCCGCACCAGCCAGGCCGAGGCAAACGTGCCCAGCCCCAGCAACGTCCCCACCGTCGGGTCCGCGGTCGGGAAAAACAGCTTGGAAATCGTCGGCACGAACATCGCGTAGAGCAGCAGATCATACCACTCGAACACCGCGCCAATCCCCGCGGCAATCACGGTGCGCCAGACGTTGCGCTGTCCTGACATGGTTTCGCCCCCCCAAAGAAAGCATCGTTGCCG
>CAIYPH010000780.1 GCA_903928045.1 uncultured Rhodospirillales bacterium | reverse complement strand
TCGATCTTGCCCTGGGTCTGTGGATGCATCGGAGCACCTTCGGGGCCCCGATGTATTCCGCCAGCGGATGCTCGACGAAGGCAGGTACGGGTCGGTCAGCGATTTGGCAGCGGCGGAGAAACTGGACCGCGGTGATCTCGGGCGGATCCTCATGCTGACGCTGCTGACGCCGGACATCGTGGAGGCGATCCTGGATGCCCTCGGAGACTTGGCCTTAGGACGGGCTGCGGAGCGTCGGGATTTTGGCATGGCGGGCTTGGCGTACGTTCCAGTAGACCTGGGCCGGCGATGCGAGGAGTCCGTCGAGGTCGGCACGGATAGCGCGCATCTGATAGATCATGCCGATGGGAATGAAGGGGACAGTTTCGGCGGCGCGACGGTGGGTCTCTTCGGCGAGGAATTGGCGCTCCGAGGAGGCCGTGGCGCCGGCGAAGGCGGCGCGGAGTTCTTCCGTGCGGGCATCGCACGGCCAGCCGAACCAGGCCTGGTCGCAATCGGAGCGGAGTGCGAGGTGGTTGGCGGGGTCCATCACGTCAAGCCCACTCGGGGCGGAAAGGAAGAGTGACCAGCCCCCCTGCTCGACGGGCATACGGCTGGCGCGGCGATGAACGAGGGCGGGCCAGTCCACGGTGTCGAGCCGGGTGGTGAAGCCGATCTGGCGCAGGGTGGCGTCGGCGGCAAGGACGAGGGGGTGGAGCATGGGGTTGTCCGCCGGGTCGAGCAGGACAACCGGGGTGCCGTCATAGCGGCTGGCTCGTAGCAGCGTGCGTGCGGCGGCAAGGTCAATCGACGGCATACCGGTGCTGGTACGGTAGGGAGAGGTGCAGGCGTAAAAGGACCGGCAGGCGGCGCCAAGTTCGGTGTCGTCGGTAATAGCCGTGAGGAGAGCCGGGCCATCGATGGCAGCGAGCAGGGCGGCGCGGGCAGCTTGGTCATCGAAAGGCGGGCGGAGGCTGTTGAGGCGGATCTGCGCGAGGACGCCAACGGAGTCCTCGCGGCTGACGCGAAGGCCGGGGATGGCTCGGGCGGCGCCGAGCAGGTCAGGCGGAAGGTCCTCGACGATGTCGAGTTCCGAATGGGTCAGTGCGTTCAAGGCCGTCTGCGGATCGGAAATGATGTGCCAGGCGATGGTGTCGAAGCCAACGCGCTTGCCACCAGCCAATCCACTGGCGGGCTCTGCGCGCGGTTCATAGGTGGGGCTGCGGGTGAATTCGAGCAGGGCGCCAGGGATCCAACTTGTACGGCGGAAGATGAAGGGGCCGGAGCCGATGCTTTCCCCGACCGCCCGGCCCGGCGGGGTGGCGGCAAGGAGGCGGGCCGGCATGATGACGGGAACCGGTGCCCCGGGTTTGGCGAGCGCGGCGAGCACACCCGGAAACGGCGACGCGAGGGTGAGGGTGAAGCTGTCGTCCTCGATCCGCGCCCAATGTGCGCCGTGCCGGGTCAGTTGCTGGCCGAGACTATCCGCCTGGCTCCAACGGGCCAGCGAGGCCAGGACATCATCGGAGGTGACGGCCAAGCCGTCGCTGAAGCGCAGGCCGGGCCGGAGATGGAAGGTCCAGCGCAGGCCGTCCGGCGTGGTGTCATAGCGGTCCACCATTTGCGGTTGCACGGTGAACCGCTCGTCCAGGGCGAAGAGCGTGTCATAGACCATGTAGGCAAAGTTGCGGGCCATCCAGTCGGTGCCAAGCATGGGGTCGAACGTGGCGATGTCGCTGGCCGGGGGCACGCGCAGGGTTTCGCCCGCCACGGGCGGCGCGGCGAGGCTGAGCAGGAGGAGGGACAGCAGGGCGAGGCGCTGGACGGTCATGCGAGGGCCACCTGACATTGGGCGATGTAGCGCTCGGCTTTGGCCTCGGCGACCGTCTGGGAGGCGCCGGTGGCGATGACGTAGCCAATCCGATCGCCGTTGCTGATCGGCGGGCGGACGGCGTCGCCTTGTTGCTTGAAGAGGGTAACGCGGCGCACCGCGGGGTCCTGGTTTTCGGGCAGGAAGACGGTGTCCAGTATGCCGGGGCGATCGGCGGTGATCCAGCGGATGGCGCTGAAACAGCGCGGCACGATGGCGGGCAGACCCGCTAAGGGGTGGCCGAGATGGAGGTCGATCAAGGCGTGGTGGATCGATCCTTCGAAAGCGTAGCCGATCTGGTAGGGAATCTGGGCGCTCACGAGCCGCGGATTTACTTCGACCAGGACGGGACCATCGGCGCCGATGATCATTTCGATATGGGCGGCACCGAAATCGAAGCCGATGGCATCGAGGATGGCGAAGGCATAGTCGCGGATGGCGGTGGTATCATGGCGTTGGGAGGGGAAGCAGCTGCCCCGCATCGCGAAGGACGGCGGCGGGAACATCAGCTTGTCGTTGATGCCGAGCAGGATGCGGCCTTCGGCGTTGCTGAAGACGTCACAGCCGATGAGTGGGCCTTCGATATAACGTTCAACCGCAAGTCCTCCGCTCGCCTGAGCGCCCAAGCCATATTTGGCGGGAGTGGCGGCGGTGTCGCGCAGCGCCGCGCGGCACGCGGCGAGGTCGGCCGGCCCGCGCAGAAGGCGGACGTTCTGCGAGCCGAAGCCGTCGGCGGGCTTCACCAGAACAGGGTAGCCGAGGCCGGCCACGGCCTCGGCAAGTTCATCCTCCGTATGGGCTTCGGCGAAGCCCGGCTGGGGGAGGCCATACGCGGCGAGGTGGGCGCGCAGCGCGACCTTGTTGCGCGCGAGCCGGGCGGTGGCAGGGTTGAGGAAGCGCAAGCCGAGCGCCCGCGCCAGGCGGGCGGCGTCGGCGATGCGGATGTCCAGCAGGCACAGCATGGCGTCGAACGGAATTTCGGCGTGCCGTTCGTGGGCGGCCGCTTCCAGGCTAGCATAGTCATAGGGATGGACGTCGATGACGGCGCTGGCGCAGGCCAGTTCGGTGGCAATGGCCGGTCCCTGGGCGCGGTAATGGGCAAGGTCGCCGGTCATGAAGGTGACCTGGTGGCCGAGCGCGATGGCGTCGGACAGGATGGCAAGGTCGTTGCCACCAGGGGCATCGAGCAGGAGGAGATGGGGCATCTGTGCCTCAGCTTGGGTTGGATTGCGCGGCAAGCAGCGTCGCGGCAAGGGACGTGAAATCGGCCAAATGGCCGCGGATCCAGGCATCGAAGCCGGGGTCGAAGTGGAAGCGATTGTCCTCGAGCCAATTCTCGGCATCGCAGACGCAGATCTGGGCGGGGCTGACGAGGCAGCCGAGGTATGAAAACACGCTTCGCGCGTCGCGCAGGCCAAGCACGCCGCCGGTCCAGCCGGTGGAGGCGCTGGCGAGGAGCAGGGGGCGGCCATGGAAGGGGTTGGCGGCGGCGCCTGCGATGGCGGGCCAGCGCGACAGCCAGTCGACCGTGTTTTTCAGTAAAGGTGGCACATGACCGTTATATTCGGGGGTGGCGATCACGAAGCCGCACGCCGCGGCGAAGCGCCGGTGCAGTGGGGCGAGGCGCGCGCGGAGGTCGTCGTCGCCCTCAAGATCCTGGTTGTAGAGCGGGAGGGCAACTTCCTCGGGGGCCAGAATGTCGATGCCCCAGCCAGCCGGCAGCGCGCCGGCGGCCAGTGCCTCGGACAGCCAGGCGATGAGCCGGCGCTGATGAGAGGCGCGACGCAGGCTGGCCGGGAACAGCAACAGCCGCGGCTGATCGGCCGTGATCGGGGACGGCATGGTGGACCCTATCCATTTTGCGCGGGCCGCGTGGAGACCGGGCGATGACCGGATCCGGCACCGCCGAACCCGGTCATATCGACCGTCAAGCCGAGGTGTTGACCGTGTTTCCGCGATGATGGTGGTGGCCGCCGCCGCTCGCCGCGCTCGGCTGCGAGGACGATGCGCTACCCACCTGCGGGCTTGCCGGCGGCTGGCTGCTGGGGGGCGCCTTCATCGGCGTAGATACTGGGACCGAGAACCCTCGGCTGGCGCCTACACTCATAGCCATTGCGATGATCCTTTGCATACTTGCCCGCCCTGCGGACCAGGATGGGGTGGAGAACAGACTGCGCGCCCGTTCGGATGCAACGATGGGGCAAAAGGATTAGCAAAGGTTTAACGGAGTGAACCGCCCCGGGTTTGTTGAAGTGCCGCGCGGCGATCAGCGTGGGAACGGGCGTCAATCTGGATGAGAAAGTTGTTGCGCCTGTGGTGTCGGAGGACGAGCGTAGCCCGACCGGAGGCGCCAGCAGCGCAGCCAGTGGAACTTCATGATGGCCGGCGCCGCGATTTCGATGCTGCCAGGCCTGGTGCTGACGGTGCTGATGCATCGCTACATCTTCAAGGGGATCGCCATCGGGTCGGGGTTCGGGGGCAGGTAGCGTCGAATTTTTGCGCCCGGCGTTGGCGTCCCGTTAACTATCCGCGGCTACCTTGGCGCCCTGTCAATGTCACGGGGATGAGTCGATGGTCTCTATTTTTAGAATTACCCACCAAATTAGCTCCGATCTCAATTCTCTCCAAGATTATCTGATTCCCGCGCCGGTCCAGCCGACCACCGCCGTGGACGAGTCGGGGTCGGGCAGCACCGGAGCGGAGCGGGTTCTGGTGAGCGGTGACGGGGAGACCGTCACCACCACGACGGCTTCTGGCAGTGCAACCCAAGCGCGGACGGTCCTCAGTGCCGGCACCGCATCCGGCGGGGCGACGTCACCTTTCGTGATCAACATCACCTATGATGCCAGCGTCTCCAGCGCCCCGGCGGGCTTCAAGACCGCAATCACCGCGGCCGTGCAGTATCTCGAGAGTCAGTTCTCCGACGCAGTGACGATCAACATCAAAGTCGGCTACGGCGAGGTCAACGGGCAGCAGCTCGGCGCGGGCGCGCTGGGCGAAAGCCTGACCTATCTCAGCAGCTATTCCTATACGCAATTGACCGCCGCATTGCGCACCGATGCCAAATCCGCCACCGACACCGCGGCGGTCGCGTCACTGCCGAGCAGCAACCCGACCGGCGGGAGTTTCTGGACGTCGAGCGCCCAGGCCAAGGCGCTTGGGCTCGCGGGGCCGAGCACGGCGACGGACGGCTTCGTCGGCTTCTCCGCCACCAACGCCTTCGACTATACCGAATCGGACGGAATTACCGCCGGACAGTATGATTTCTTCGGGACGGCGCTGCATGAATTGACCGAGGTGATGGGGCGCATGATGCTGACGGGCGGCAGCATCGGCGGCACGGCCAACAGCAATTACCTTCTGGATTTGCTCCACTATTCCGCGGCGGGGACGCACAGCTACTCCGCCAGCACCCCCGGTTATTTCTCGATCGATGGCGGCAAGACCAACCTGGGCGGCTTCAACACCGTGCGCGGTGGCGACGCCGGAGACTGGGGCAGCGCCATGGGCAACGATGCGTTCAACGCCTTCAGTTCCCCAGGGGTGGTCAACGGCCCCTCCTCCGCGGACCTCACCCTGCTCGACGCCATTGGCTGGGATCGCGCGGGCGTATCGGCGGCAACCATCAGCATTGCGCTGGCAACCGACACCGGCGCCTCGTCGGCCGACCGCGTGACGTCCAACGCGACCCTGACCGGCATGGCGGCAGCCAATGCCGTCGTCACGCTCACGGAGGGCGGCACCACGCTGGGAACGGCAACCGCCACCGCGAAGGGCGCCTGGACCTTTACCCCGGCCTCACTCACACAGGGCAGCCACAGCATCGTCGCCACCGAGGTGGTCAGCGGGCAGACGGTCAGCAACACCTTCAACTTCACCTATGACAGCATCGCGCCGGGTGTGACGATCGGGCTCGTGCAGGATACCGGCGTCTCGGCGACGGATCAGATCACGTCAAATGTCGCGCTGACCGGCGTGACCGAGCCAGGGTCCAGTGTCAAACTGCTCGAGGGAACCAAGGTGCTCGGCACGGTGACGGCCAACAGCCAGGGTGTGTGGTCTTTCACCCCAACCGGACTGGCGGTGGGCATCCACAAGATCGTGGCGACGACGCAGGATATCGCCGGCAATGTCGGCAGCGCGACGCTGACCATGGCCTATGCGCCCGCGGAGCCGACTGGCACGGTGGTTTCACAGGCGACGAAATCGCTGAGCGGGGCGGATTCCCGCGGCAGCCTGGCTGCCGGATTGCCATTCGGCAGCGTGACACGCGTTGGCGGCCTGGGCACCGATGCCTACAACTATGTTCTGGGCGGCACCTCCGCCAATCTGTTCAAGCTAACCTCTAGCCCGGATAATTCACGAGTGGCTGACGGGCATGGGACAAGCCGCTGATATAATGTAGGATTTGGTTGTTGAAGCCGATCCCATCAGATCCCGGAAGCGCATGCCCGTCAAAGTTGAATCTAGCCCCATTCTGCCGGGC
>CAIYPH010000779.1 GCA_903928045.1 uncultured Rhodospirillales bacterium | reverse complement strand
CGCGGACGTGGTGTGCGGTTGCAGCCGTGAATCCCCAGACGCCATCTTCCTGCTGCATGCGAAAGATCTCAGGACTCATTGTCGTCTTGCCGTGCGGGCAGAGACGAACCCCGGATACTTGCATGAAGTGACGCATCCAGCGGCGGTTCTGCTGCAGCCGACTTCCACGAAGAATCGCGGCCGGCAGCATCAAGTCCCCTGAAAAAAGGTTGAGACCCAAAGCTGCCAGTTCCTCGGCCGGCACGCCTTCGGCGCGCTGTGGCAGTCCCTTGAGCCTCCAGTCGAGCGTCGGCGCGGTTGTATCGGCAATGTTCGATCGGGTCACTATTGCTCCTAATGCGAACGAGATTTTC
Organism: uncultured Rhodospirillales bacterium; assembly: GCA_903928045.1. The sequence goes on along the minus strand of CAIYPH010000779.1, from coordinate 17,261 downwards.
GGCCGACCGGCAGCGGTTGGTGAGGTGAAGCTGCGATCGTTAGCGATGTTTCTATCTACTTGGCGAGATTTCGCCGACCGACAGTTGCCCGGACACTATTCGTGGGCTCAGTGGCGGACACCGGATCCGAAGGGCCTCCCGATAGGAAAGTAAAGCCATTTGACCGAGGATCGCGATCAAATTGGTCCGACCCACTTTTTCGGGGGGCAGGCAGAGGTCTATCCCGTGTGAGTTGCTCTCAATCTTTTCGTCGATGTCCATAAGTTTTGTCATCTTCTTTACGCTGCCCATGAGCAGAAAGAACTGGGATATAGGACGTCAGCGCATGCTGCGTGCCGCTCGCCTCGCTGCGGCGCACGGCGAGCGACCTGCCGGCGCGATTGATCCACGGCCATTACTATCGAACGCGCTCCACCGACACAGTCTGTGCGCGGATACTCGCTGATGAGAACGGTAGGCGATTCCAGGCCTTCTTCGAATACAGCTGGGTCTGGTCGGCGTAGTTCGGCGACGTTGGCTCTGTGGACTGCGAATAGGACAGGACCGCGTCCGCGACCGGGCCCTGCTCGTCGAAGGTCACGACTTGCATGTAACTCGATCCGCGCACCGGCACATACCCGACGCCAGACTGCCACTCCGACTCCTGCATGTTCAGCACGCCGTTTGAGCCTGGACCGCCATGGATCGGGACATGGAGCGCGCCGCGCACGGCGTTCTGCACGGACCCCCAGGGTGCGTCGAGGGCAACGCCGCGGGTGGTCAACAGCGTCACTGCGTCGGCGAGTGCGGCGCGAATTCTGGCGTCGTTGCCATTCGACCGGTCGAGGCCGCGCGGCGTATGCACCGGGTCGGCCGCATTGAACGGCACCGCAGCCGGAGGGTAAGTCCCGGGCTTCTTCGTGAGGGCCGCCCAGAACTCGACCCAGAGCGCCGCGCCGTGACTGTCGAGGTTCATCCTGCGATCCCAGCCCCTGAGAGCCTGACACGCCTGCGCAAGGTTAAGCGGTTTGCCGTCGCTCGTGACCGAATCAGGCGTCTCGCCGCACGCGGCAAGCACGTCATCGAGCGTCAGTTCAGCGGCAAGATTCCTGTTCTGGAAAATCATCTGCTCCACCATCGCCGGCGTGACCAGCCCGCCATCTGGCGTGTTTCGCGCCGCGAGCGCGTCGTGGATGACCATCAGGCCGGCGCGGGTACGCAACCCCTGAGGCTCGTCGACGCGTCCGACGATTTCCGGAACGTCCCTAATCGGAGCAAGATCATTGACGAGCCAGAAGCTGTCATTGCTGTTGGCAACGAAGTCGCGTCGCACGAGTTGCGGCATCGCCGATGCCGGCAGCAGGCCCGGCTGGGCGGATCTGGGATCCCGCGCCCAGTCACACGTCGCTCGCGCCCCGTCGAGTACGTACTGCCGCAATGCCGCCAGCGCAGGCGCCGCGTGTGGCGCCCCGCAGGACGCGAGTGTGCCCGAAGTAACGTTCGGTGTCGGTGTCACGTCGGCGTAGAACGCGTCGCCGTGGCGATCAACCGCGATCGTATTCAGCCAGGGAATCGCCACCGGCTGGGAAATCGCTTGACGGATTTCCCCGACCGATCGGGAGCGTGCGATGGCAAGCCACGCGTCTGCGGAGCGAAAGTTCAGTTCATCGGCATCCTTGACGGCGTACGCCCGCTCCCGCGACCAGTCGAGCCCCAGCGCCGTCAGCTTGACGACTGGACCGTAGATAGACCGGTAGATCCTACGTTCGACCGACGGCGCATTCTTCACTTCGAGCAGAACCTCGACGACATCCATTTTATGGCGCTCGCTGTCGACGACATACACGGTCGGGTCAGCGGGATCCAGCGTCAGCTCGAAGAGCGTCAAATGTCGGTCCGTCGACACCGTATGGGTCCAGGCGACGTCCCGGTTGAAGCCGATGATCACAGCCGGCAGCCCCGCCAGCGTGACGCCCATGACATCCAATTTTCCAGGAATCGTCTGGTGCACCTGCCAGAAGCGGTTGGTCGTCTCCCACGGAAAGTGAGGGTTGCCAAGCAGCACGCCGGCGCCGCCGGTAGCGTCTCGTCCAAACGCCCATCCGTTGCTGCCGTAGCTGACCTTGTTATTTCCCTCGAACGGGTCTGCGGGAGCCGCGCCGCGGGATGCCGTGCGCTCAGGCTCGGCCGTTGGTGGCGATGCGCCGACGATCCCTGTCAGCAGGGGTTCGGCGCTGAGGAGACGCATCTTGTCCTCGTTGAGACGCAACGCATCGAGCTCGGTCATCGGCCGCACCCAGCTGGCGCCTCTACATTCGGCAGCAAGTCCGGTAGTGCCGCGTTTCGAAAGATAGCGGTTGTAGCCGGCAACGTAACCGCGCAGCAGTTCTTGGTACTCGGTGGAGATCGACTTGACGGCACTTCGCAGTGCACCATCGTCGAATGTGCCGCGGTAATACGCGTCGCTGTCGATGTTGCGCACGTCCTTGAAGGACACGACCACCGTGGCGTCGGCGCCGAAATACTTAGCACGCTCGCCTGCGAGCGTCGTCAAGTGTTCTGCCAGTAGACAGAAATTATCCTGTGCGAAGGCATAGGCCGTCCCGAACCCAAGACCGACCCAGTCAGTCGCGACGACATGGGGAATTCCATAGCGAGTCCGGGTGATCGTCGCTTGGGGCACGGGTGGCGCCGCTGCAGCGGCGAGGCTGGCTGCGCCTAGCGCGATGATGGCGATGAAAGCCGAGCGTCGGATCAACATGGTGCGTTGCCTCGTATTGTGAGTCCGCAACCCTTCATCGGCTCGCCGGGACCGCATGCCACAGGTGCCGGCACCGGGCATGGTTCACATCGCGAGCCAACGGACGCAGGCGACCGAAACCAAGGAGACGTCTCGCACAGTGGCCGCGATGCCCCGAAGTTATTCGCGTCGCAACGTTTGCTCATGCTCGCGGCCCCGCAGCGAGTGTTCCGGCTCGGTAGTAGGCGGGCCAAGATTCGTCATCCCAGCCCCCGCTGCTGCGTTTCAGAAGGGGAGTCGACCAGCATCGTTGGTATCGGGCAGGACTGTTGGTGACGGAGGTCCAGGGCTGAGACTCGTCAGCACCCAGGAACGCGAGCCGCCTGCCAGCCAGGCTAGAATTCATGTGTGCCACGAGGCGATCCATGTCGGAAGCCTTCAGCATTCCTGCGGGCGCCGTTGCGGCCGCAAAGAGTGGACTGCTGCTGCGTCCCGCCAGAGGCGCAGGTGTCCGCATGAGCCGCCTCCACCCGATGCGTCGATTCCATGAATGATTCATGTAACAGGTGTCCTTGCTCAGTATGCGACTGGACATTACCCAGGCAACGCAGTCCCGCCGCGCCGTGTGGGATCAGCCCCAGGTGCGCAGGCCGATCACGCCCCAGTAGGCGAGATACAGCGTTGCGATCACGAGGATGATAGAAACGAAGATCGCGTGAGCGCGCACGATCCGGCGAACGCCTGCCGGCGATTTCCAGACCGCGATCGCACTCGCGGGGGCGGCAGCTGCAAAGACTAACGTGGCGACGAACAGCGCTAAGGATGGGATGGTCAGTGTGCCAAGTACATCCAGGAAGTCGTCACGGACGCCGTAGCAAATTCCGACAACGCTGCACAGGCACAGCACCCAGACGAGCGGCCAGAGGCGAAGCGGACGTTCGGCGGGACGCCGACGCTTCTTGCTCAACTCGTTGAGCAGCCAGAAAGGTGCGTAGAGTAGGATCGATGCGACGGCAATTACGAACCATGCGGTCAGAACGATCTCGGCGATCGCGAGCCAGGCCGGAATGTGCTTGAGCGTCGCGAAGCCATTGAGGCCGATGAAGCGACCCTCGACGTTGGGCTTAATCAACTGCAGCGAAGCCACGGGCTCGGCGTGGTCGGGGGCGTCATTGCGGCGCAGCTGCATCCCGCTCACCGGCACGTAGTGCGTTCCAGCGAGATCACTGCCAGTCATCGTAAGCGCGCGCGCGTCCACCGTCACCCGCGTTAGTCCTATCAGGCGCCCGAGAAACGCGAACATGGCAATGCGCGGAGAATCCGGCTGGTACCAGCCGGCGTAGTCCGCCGCAGCGGCCGGCATTGGCGCTGCCGCAGGCGGCGCCGGACGCGCCAGTTCGCGCGTCACGTAGGCCTGCAGCGCCGTGGCGATCGCCTCGAAGGCATTGCCGTTGCCGGCGTTGATGCTGAAGGAATAGCCGACGCCGAACTCCGGGAGGTAGGCAATCCTGGTCAGCCCGCCGTTCACGCCGCCATCATGACCGTGGTAGACGAACCCGTGCGCCACCGTCGCGTAGTTGCTCAGGCCATAGCCCAGGCGCAAGCCGTTCTGCGCTGCCCAGCTGCGCGTCGGTACCTCCACGCGATCGATCGACTCGGCCGGCATCACGGCTGTGCCGTGGGCGTGGCCGCGGTTCAGGTAAAACTGTAGGTAGGCCGCCATGTCCTCGGCAGATGCATTGATCGATCCAGCCGGTCGCAACAGGATGTGCGAGTAACGATACGGCGTCTTGCCATCGGGGTGATAAAGCGTTGTGGTCGGCCGACCCTGTGGCGGAAGGTAGGTCGCCGTCGCCATCCCGATCGGCTTGAACAGATGCTTGTCGACGTAGTCCTCGAAGCGCTGCCCCGTCACTTTTTCGATGATCGCCCCGGCCACCGCGAGTCCCGAGTTGCAATACGCCATCCGGGTCCCTGGGCGCCAGCGAGAGGTCCGTGAATGATGGTCGTAATTGAGTCCTTCACTCAGCGACAGGCCCGGCGCATCCTTGGCGAACTCGCGAAGGTGCATGTCGTCCCAGCCGGTCGTGTGCTCGAGCAGATCGACGACGCGCACCGGATCGGTCGCCTCCCACGGATTTTCGAACCACACGTCCGGCACGAGCTTGCGCACGGGGTCCTGCAGCGAAATCTTACCCTCGTTGACGAGTTGCAGGATCGCAAGGGAAGTAAACGCTTTTGACGTCGAGCCGATGCGGAACAGCGTCGCCGACGTCGCCGGCGTCGCCGAGGCGACGTCGGCGAGCCCGACTCCCGCGACCCACTCCGGACCGTCCCGGTGAACGATCGCGACCGAGACGCCCGGGATGTGTTCATCGTGCAGAATCGTCTCAAGCTGCGCCTTGAGTTCTGGAATCGACCTGGCTGCGGGCGCCGGCTTCGTGGCGGGCTCTGCGTGAGCGCCAACTGCAATCAGGGCAATAGACAGAAGAGAGACGAATCTGTGCATGCGAAAATCCTTCAGAATCGGCGCGGGCCGCTCAGGGCGGCGCCGCTTTGGATTCGGGCGCGTCACTTGGCAGCGGTGGGCGTGAAGGAGAAAGTGAGGAGCGCATTGACCGATCGCCATGGGGCAGAGTCATGGGATTCGCCATTGAAGACCATCGAGCGGACTCGGTATCCCGTGGCTCCCTGCATCCCGGCAAGACGGCCCGAAAGGCCACGGACATTGTCGACGCGCTCACTTGGGCGGGGAGAGCGGAATGGATTGCTGCCCCGGTGACGGCTCGCCGGGGGGTGCCTGCGACAGTGGGAGCGGGAGTGAAAAATCGAGCATCGCTTCGATGCTCGCGAGCCAGACGTTGCCGTGATTTTGCCCCGCGAAGAGCCGGTACTCAACGCGATAGCCTTCCGGTCCCTTGATCGCGCCGAGGTGCGTGGCGAGCGCCTCGGCGTTGTCGATCATCGCGACTTTCTCCTGCTTGGCCGCCATCGACTCCCGCGTCTCGCCCGGCGGATAAGGTGGCGGCGGCGGGTCCTGCTCAAGGCCGCCGACGCCGATAAACACGCGCGGAGCGAGATTGTGATCGCCCATCCGTAGCTCGAAGCTGTTGCGTGCGCGCTGCAACGCCGCAATGTCCCACCAAAGCGAGGGACTGAGCGCGACATAGGTTGCGAACGATTCGGGATGCGTCAGCAGCGTGTAAACGACAAATAGTCCGCCGAACGAGTCCCCAAAAAGGATGCTGCGGGCCCGGTCCACAGGGGCCAGCTCAGCCACGCGGGGCTCGATCTCGGTCTTGATGACCTTGAGAAACCCCTCTGCGCCGCCGAATGCCACTTCGGGAGGCATTAGGGCGCGATCGGACGGCGCGCCGGGAGTCAGGTCGTAGACCCGGCGCTGGCGCGTCGTCTCAATGTCCGGCTCGGGGTAGCCGACGCCAACGATGATGGCCGACTCTGTTTCGCGCATTTGCGGCAGCCAGCGACCGGCTCCGGCGAAACCCTCGAAGAGCCAGTTGCCGTCGAGCACATAGAGGATTGGATAGCCGCCTTTCGGCACCGGCAGTTCCTTGGAAGGAAACGGTAGCGCTACCCTGACACGGTAAGTCCTTCCGGTAATGGCGGAACGGACGTCGAACTGTCGCGAGTACTCGAGCGTTGCCGGCGATGGTGCGCGTGTTGCGCGCTTCGCGAGCTGAGCGTCGGCGCTTGCGCTCACGAACATCGAGCTCAGCAGAATGGCGACACATACTCTCATTCTGACGGGTCCTAAAATCAAGGCGATAACGGCAGCGGTTGGTCCCCGCTGCCTATCGACCCCCAGTCTGCGATGGCGGATACGACTCTATTTAAAAGCCGACGTCGATGCCGACTCCAACCAACCGCGGACGGGCGATCATCTCGTTCGTCTGGCTGAAGTTGTTCCACGCGTTGACGACCGCCCGCTTGTCGGTGAGGTTTTTGCCAAACAGCTTGTAAGTGATGCGGCCGTTCCGGACCGATGCATTCAGATCAATCATGGAATAGGCCGGTGCCTCAATGCCGAGGCCCCCTCCCGCGGCGTTGCTGACCTGGGAGTTCACCCACTGTTTGTCAACCCAGCGAATCCCGACACCAACATGAGCGTCCCATCCTGAGCCAAACGTCCAATCGTAGTCTGCAGTCGCGGACGTTGACCATTTCGGAACGCATAGCAGCTGGTAGCCGGTCAGCATTCCCGAGTAAGCGTTCGCTTGTGTCAGCTGAGCCCGGGTGTACGCCCCGTTCAACCCGATCCTGAGATTCCTGATCGGCGAGTAGGCGGTCGTCAACTCAACGCCCTTTGAGGTCGCCTTGCCAGCATTGACAAAATAGCTTTCATTCGAGACCTGGTTGTAGGTCGGCATGACGATGTCGTTCCAGTTAATCCAGAACGTAGCCAGATCCAACAGGACGCGGCGATCCAAAAATTCAGACTTCATGCCCACCTCGTAGTTGAGGAGGTTGTCGGACTTGAAGGACGACGGAGTGTCGCTGTAGGGTGGATTCGCCCCACCCGGACGATACCCCGTCGCTACCCGTCCGTAGAACATGACGTCCGGCGTAACGTGGTATTTCGCATCCGCCATCCAGGTCGTCACGGCCTCCTCCGAGGGCTGGGTTGCGGTGCCGGCGGAGCTGCCAGCAATGAAGCCAGATGAGACTGACGTCCAATTTTGACGGTTCTTGGCGTATCGCAGCCCGCCGGTCATGTCGAATCGGTCCGTCAGGTGCCAGGTCAGATCGCCGAATATTGCGGACTCGCGATAGGTCGACGGCACATAGAACCGTCCAAGATATGGCTGAAACGGCGCCGGCGCCGGGTTGTGGTTCGCGTCAAAGGTGCTAATGCTTAGGTCTTGCGCGCCCTTCTCATCGGTGTAGAAGCCGCCCAGAATCCACTCAAGATGCTTCCCTTGCCGCGAAGTGACGCGCACTTCCTCCGTGAACTTGTCAAGGTTGGTCAGCGCACGGGTAGAGACAATGCCGTCGTGCACGCCGAAAACCGCGTCCATAATGACGGGGATGAACGTATGAGTCGCATCGCCATCGAACCGGAATTTCGAGTGAGACCAACTAGTGGCCGACAGGACGTCGACTGCCCCGAGGTTCCAGGCCACGTTCGCTGAGAAGTAAGCTATGTCCTTCTGCGATGGCTCAGAAAACGCCTGGTTCTCCTTCAGGTCGCCGAACGGATTCACCACGGTACCGATAACGCCACCGTCGGGGTTTGTGACCGTGGTGACGCCGTGGTACGACATGTAAGAATTGTCGTTCACGTAACTGTGCGAATAGAGCGCGTCGAACTTAACGGTCACGGTCTTCGTGGGCTGTGCGTAGACAGCAAGACGACCTCCGTATTGACGCTCGTAGTTCGTGTTGTTTGCGCCCGTGAAGACGTTGTCGATATAGCCCGGTGTGTACTTGTCGTAGCCGCTGATGCGCACGCCGAGCTCGTCCTGAACGAGCGGCACGTTGGCCATGCCGCGGACGGAATAGCCCGTGCCGCTCCCGCCACCGATTGAAAAGCCGTCCGCGCCGAGCTTCGCCTGGTATTGGCTGGGGTTTGCCTGCTGCAGGACGTACTTAATTACTCCACCCAGTGAACTCGCGCCGTAGAGCGTGCCCTGCGGGCCACGAAGTACCTCTAGCCGGTCGAGGTCGTACGGGAGCAAATCCAGCGCTTGATTGGAGGCGTCCTGCCAGTTACCGCTCGATCCAATCGGCGAGTCGTCGATATACGTTCCGACGGTGGAGGCGTTACCCGACTGACTCGGCGAAATGCCGCGTAGGCTGACAATCACGCGGTTGGAATTGCCGTAGTCGCTGACCGCTAGTCCTGGTATGTAGGCCGCGTAGTCCTCGAGGTTCACCTGCGCGCGCTGCTCGAGCAGGTCGCCGCTCTGGGCACTGACAGATCCCGCTACATCCTGCAGCCTCTCGGCGCGCTTGGTCGCAGTCACTATGACGTCCTCGAGCGACCCCGGTCCGATCGCCGGCTGATTCGCACAGGCGCCGTTAGGGCTTGCGGCCGTGCCGCATGCGAACAAGAACGTGGCTAGTCGCGAAATTATTCCGGTCCGTTTCATCGTAGGTTTCTCCCCAGTTGGTAGTTCTGCAGCCTCGGGCAATGCCTTCGGGGCATCTTCCGAGTTTGACTTCGTCGGGGGGGAGGGCGTTTTCACGATCGCGATCGTGTGGCTGTTGATGAACCGATACTGTAGGCCACTACCGGCAAGCAAGAGGTCGAGTGCCTGCTCCGCGGTATATGAACCGATCACGGCGTTGGCACTGAGCGGCGCTTGACCTGCCTCCGAGAGCTGCGCCACCTGCAGACCCGTCTGGCGTGCAAAGGCCGTCAGAGCGGGCATCAGCGTCTGCCGTGGAATATTGAGCTGGTACGGCGGCGGCTGTAACTGCGCAGCCGCAGGCAGCGACGATCCGACGAGTACCGCCAGCAGACCCATTCGCAGTCCATTCATCACGATTCCCCCTAGGAGCCGCCGGACGCGCCGTAGCTCCATAAGCGGATAAGACCGGATGAGTATCGAGTTTGGGCCCCTCATCGCCCATACTTTTTATTCGAGGCAGTGCGAGGGGCGATCACCGCTGCTCGCTGGATGGTCCCGTACCAGTCGAACGCCGCGATACGATGATCTTTCCGGGGCCCGCGTCGATGTTCTGGACATCTGCGACACTCGTCAGGAACTCCACGAAGGATCTGGGATCGTTGGCGTCGAAAACGCCGCTGACGGTTCTTGCTGCGAGGTTATCGTCGCTGATCTGGATCTGGACGCGATTTCGGCGATTGAACTGAGCGACGACGTTAGCGACGCGTGCATTCTCGAAGATAAGCTTGTTGTCCTCCAGATCCGTCGTGCGCACGGCTTCCGCGCGGTGTACCGCACCGGGAACCCCGGCTGCCGAGATCGTGATGCTGTCATTGGCCAGCAGCGCAATGAGACGTCGCGATTCGCGGCCGCTGCCCGGCTCGGTGCTCGCTCCGGACGACGCCACCGTCACGTGTCCTTCCGTCACGGTAACAACCACCCTGTCGGTACTGCGCGCGACGGTGAACACCGTGCCGACTGCTTGAATTCGCGTCTGGTTAGCAGTGACGACGAAGGGGCGCCGCGAGTCTTTCGCAACCCAGAACACCGCTTCGCCGCGCTCCAGAACAATTGAGCGCAGCTCCGGCCGCAGTTCGACGCGCAGGTCGGTGCCCGGCGAGAGCCGGACTACGCTGCCGTCCTGGAGCGTCACTTCCCTCCGCTCGCCGGGGCGCGTGGTGATGTTTGTCGCCGACAGTTGCCGCTGTCCGAGCAGGCCGATGATCACGACGAGCGCGAGTCCTGCAGCGATTGCAGCGTAGCGCGTGATCTGTCGCACCCGTGACCGGCGCTTAGGAGCGTTTTGCGAAGGCGACAATGCCAGCGGCACAACCGTAGACGTGTAGGCGGGGTTGGAAAGCGCCACGCGCGACCAGTCGACGAGCTCGCCGAGCGCCATTTTCAGTCGGTCGTGGCGCAGCATTTCTGCGACGTGGACCGGAGACTCGCGCAGCCATTCGACGAATTCGGTGCGGTCAGATTTCGAAATGGATCCGGAGTCGAGCCGCTCTGCCCACTCAGTCGCTTCCTCTGCGGCTCGCTGCCGGCGCGCTTCGGCCGATGACGTAATCATGGCTGCCTCGTAGGTGCTTCCGCCCGACATTCAGCTGCTGAGCCGGAGCGTACTCGCAGGTCAGCGAGAGCCACGCGCAGGCGGCCGTAAGCGTTGACGATCTCGCGCTTCACTACCCTTTGCGTCACTTCGAGTCGCCTGGCGATCGCCTCGTAGCCGAGACCCTCCCCGAAATGAAGCCGCAGGACCTCCCTCGCCCGTGGCGGCAGCTGGTCAAGGGCAGACCGCAGCTCGCGGTCGCGCTGTGCACGCTCGACCTCGTCGATCAGGTCAGACTCGTCGGTGAGAAGATCAAGCCAGTTCGAGGAGTGCGGCAGGCGCTGACTGGCCCGCATCGACCACTCGGACGCGACATTGGCGGCAACCTTGAACAGGTAGCTGCGCGGGTCGGTGATCAGCTCTTCGCGATCGTAACGCAACAACCGCAAGAACACTTCCTGCGCCACGTCGTCGAGGTCGGCGGCCGATAGGCCGCGCCGCCGTGCGATGAAGCGGCGCAGTGGAGCGCGCAGCTCCAGAAACCACTCCACAAGCCGCCCCTGTTGTCCTGCCGACACCATCCGCTCCTCTCTACCTGCGGGGAATAGTATCCCTTGTCTTCACAAGACTGATTGAGGAAGTGACTTGGACCCCCACTGAACCGCACGCCATTTGCGACGGGGCCGGATCAGACTCGCAGGGCCGGGTTTCGCGAATGCTTGCCTCCGCCAGCGTGGCCACACTCACCATTGGACGATCTCTCCAAGGTTGCGGCGGATTGCCTCGTTCAGCACGAAGTCACACGCGATCAGGTCCTCGCTCGCCATGCCGAGCGACTTGAAGATCGTGATGTCGCCGGGTGACACGCGGGCCGGAACCCGGCCCAGTAGCACGTCGCCGACGCAGCCCAGGATGTGCTGGTCGTCGACCTGTCCCTTGGCCTTAGCGCGCCGGAAGTCGCCGGCGTGTGCAAGGGCGCTGTCCTTGAAGTCGACGAACAGGCGGCCCCGGGCGATCGTCGCCTCATCGACCTCGGAGGTCGTCGGGATGCTTGAGCCGACGACGTTGAGGTGCTGGCCAGGCCGGAGCCATTCGGCGAACAGGATCGGCTCGGCGGCGGCGGTAAGGGTACAGACTACGTCGCAGCCGGCCGCGGCACGCGCATCCGCGGTGGCAGTGACCTTAGCGCCGTGTCGCTCCGCCATCTCCGCCGCAAACCGCCGTGCCCGCTCGGCATCTCGGCCCCAAACAGTTACAGCATCGAAGGGGCGGATTTCAAGCAGCGCCTCGACGTGTGCGGCGGCCTGTTCGCCATAACCGAGGATTCCGAGGGTGCGAACGGCGCCGTCTGCCAGTGCATCCGTCGCCGCGGCCGTCGCCGCCGCGGTGCGGATTGCTGTTATCTCCCGGCCGTCGAGGATTGCGACCGGCGCTCCGTAGCGCGTCTCGAACAGCAGCACCATCCCCTGGTGCGAACCGTATTCCGTGCCAAAGTTAGACGGATATACCGTCACGATCTTCACGCCCAGCCACTCGGGGTCGGCCGTGTAGCCCGGCATCCAGCCGACCATTCCGCGGCGATCCGGGTGCCAGACCGCCTGGCGGATCGGCTGAATCGTGCCGCCGGTGGCCACCATCTCGAACGCGCGGCGCATCAGCGGGATGCACTTGGCCATTGGCAGCAGTTCGCGCACGACGGCGGCGTTCAGTAATCGCAGGGGATGACTCGTCATTGCATTCTTCGCTTGTCCGCCGCGGCCCGGCGGCGGCCATAGATTACGTAAATCGCGGCGCCCGCCGCCAGCCAGATGATGAAGCGCCGCCAGGTCTCGGCAGGCAGTGCGGCCATCAGGTAGCCGCAGATCAGGATGCCGGCGGTGCACACGAGCGGCGCGGCCGGCGTGCGAAACGGCCGTGCGAGATCCGGCCTTCTGACCCGCAGCACCAGTACCCCGGCGCAGACAACGACGAACGCGCTCAGGGTTCCGATCGAGATCATCTCGCCCAGCACTTCCGTCGGCAGGAAGCCCGCGGCCGTCGCAGCCACGATGCCGCTACCAAGGACGGAGGCGTAGGGAATGGCCGACCGCGCACCGATGCGGCCGAACAGCGAGGGGACGACCCGGTCCCGCGACATCGCGTACAGGATCCTGCTCTGGCCGTAGAGCAGCGCAAGCACTACGGACGTCAGACCCAGCACAGCGCCGATCTCTACGGCCACCTTGAGGAAGTGCAGCTGCGGCCCGGCGTAGTCGAGCGCTACGCTAGCTGGGTTCGGCACGCCTAGCACTTGGTATGGCGCGAGGCCGGTTAGCACGAGCGAGAACGCGATATAGAGCACGGTGCAGAGCGCCAGCGCACCGATGATGCCGCGCGGCACGGTCCGCTGCGGGTCGCGCGATTCTCGCGCGGCAGTTGATACCGCATCGAAGCCGAGGTAGGCGTAGAAAATCGCCCCGGCGCCGCGGATGACGCCGGACCAGCCGAATTCGCCGAAGTGACCCGCGTTGGGCGGAATGAACGGATGCCAGTTTTGGCTGTCGACGTACCAAGCGCCACAGACGATGAAGAGCACGATGATCACGAGCTTGACCAAGACCAGCGCGGCATTCGTGCGCACCGACAGCCGCACACCGCCGAGCAACAGCGCGGCTAGCGTAAGCACCAGCAAGAAGGCCGGCGCGTTGAACGTCGCGCCGCTGCTCGCGAGGTGGCCGGCCGTGCGGATAAAGGGGGGTGTCGTGAGCTGCACTGGCAACGAAATTCCGAGACTGCGCACCAGCCCCGATAGATAGGCGGACCATCCGACGGCAACGTTGGCTCCCGCCATCGAATACTCGAGCAGCAGACACCAGCCGATCATCCAGCCCGCCAGACGCCCGAAAGTTGCGTAGACGTAGCTGTAGGCGCTGCCGGCCACCGGCACGAGCGCTGCAAATTCCGCATAGCACAGCCCCGCGCACAGGCAGCCGGCTGCCGCGATCAGGAACGACAGGACGATAGCCGGTCCGGCATCGGCTGCGGCAACGGTTCCCGTTGCCACGAAAATCCCGGCGCCGATGATCGCGCCTACGCCGAGCAGGATGAGCTGGCTTGCCGTGAGAGTCCGCTGCAGCGTCCCGGGACCGTCGCGCTCCGCGGCCTGCTCGAGGACGTTTCCGAGGTTTGTAGAGTTCATTTCCAGTTCCGTGACGAAGAGCCGAATCGACGTATGCCCGCGGCGAGTGCATCCACAGCGACGTGGGCGCCTGCGACCGATCCGTGTCGTTAGAGCGGGCAAGTTACCATCTTTTTGACGCAGCGGGCCGCGCCGCCGCTACGCGCTGGCTTGACGGACCGTGCGCGACTGAGCTACTGGTGCCGTATGCAGTACCGGATCGGGACGGGCGGGGCGTATGGCCACTTCGCCGTTGCTTTGCCCGCCCGACTTCCCAGCAACGACTTCGAATGGAGCAGCGCCCTATGATCGATCAGATACCGCCGCCGGACCTGCCAAGCGTCCGTGCGACGCGCGAGCGCAATCGCCCGCACGTGCTAGAGACGCCGACGCACATCTGGCATGGCATTGATCTGGAGAGCCAGATCGGCTCCAACACCGAGGTCGTGCTCAAGCTTGAGCTCTTCCAGCACACGGGGAGCTTCAAGGCGCGCGGTGCGGTGACCAGCGTGGAGGCACTCGATGCCGCCACGCGCGCGCGCGGCGTGACGGCCGTGAGCGCCGGCAATCATGCGATCGCCACCGCGTACGCGGCGAGCCGCTTCGGGGCGCCGGCCAAGGTTGTGATGCTCGCCTCCGCCAATGCTGCTCGCGTGGCCCGTGCGCGAGCCTATGGCGCCGAGGTCGTCATGGCCCCGAGCGGGGCGGAGGCGTTCGCGCTTGCCCGGCGAATCGAGGAAGAGGAAGGCCGCACTTTCATCCACCCGTTCGAGGGGCGGTCGGTGGTGCTCGGTACGGCCACCCTCGGGCTTGAGTTCAGCGAACAGGTCGGACCCCTTGATGCGCTAATTATTGCGGTCGGTGGCGGGGGGCTGTGTGCCGGGGTTAGCTGGGCCTTTAAGGCCCTGCAGCCGAGCTGCACGGTCTACGGCGTCGAGCCGGTCGGTGCCGATACGATGCACCGCAGCTTCGCGGCCGGCTCGCCACAGTCGCGATCGGACAACGCGACGATCGCCGACAGTCTCGCACCGCCCTACACCCTACCGTACACCTTCGGGCTCTGCTATGCCAACGTCGACCGGCTGGTGCTCGTGAACGACGAGCAGATCACGGAAGCGATGGCACTACTGTTTCGCGAGATGAAACTCGCGGTCGAGCCGGCTGGGGCCGCAGCGACGGCAGCGCTACTCGGGCCGCTGCGCGAGGAACTCCAGGGAAAGCGCGTCGGCGTGATCGTCTGCGGGGCCAACATCGACATCGAGGGCTTTGCGCGCCTCGCCGGACAGGGGCAAGCGCGGTCGACATGCCTATAGTTAGGCCGCGACCTGGGAGGGCGCCTCGGGCCGGTTCGACGGCCGTTCGGGGAGGCTAACAATAGCCGTAGATTGGGCAGCACTGACTGCCAATTTCGCTTTGGGTCGGCGGCTCCTGTCAGAATTACAGGCGCTGCGCCGATCCAGCGCGCGACTATCGTGAAGAGATTCTGTACGCGCCGCGGTCTCACCGGGTTTCTTTGATTTAGCTGTCAAAAGTGTCGGTAGCGATCCCCTGAGTTTTTCAGGCCGACGATCATCAGTCAGCGCACGTAACCCACCCCTGGCTCTGGGTCGACGAATTTATTTAAGGACATTGACGAAAAAAATTGGAGAAATCCACGGCCAAAGCCACTACTGATGGCTGTCCGTGGGTGTACGCACGATCAGTTCAGTTATCGTGCCGGTGGTTGCGATGCAGCGGTCAAAGCAGGCCTTTGTGCTCCGAGGCAATGGCGAGGCTGATTGAGGCGTCGCTGCGAACTTGGCCTCTGCCAAAATTGCTTGCGTTCAGAGCTTCCGGGCCGCATCAGCAGACGCGGCCCGGCCGGTTGGCTATTCTTCGGGCGGCGGTGGCAGCACCGGATGACGGTTCGGAGGCGGAGGCATCTTGAGTTGCGCCGGCGGTGAAGCCGCGAGCAGTTCCAGAGCGACCTTTATTCCGCGTTCAAGCTGGGGATCGCCGCCATCGCGCGTTAGGGCCGGGTCCTGCTCGACCTCAATATCCGGCGCGATGCCGATATTTTCCACTTCCCATTCACCGGTAGTTCCCGAAATTGCCCAGCGCGGCGCGGTGATCTCGCCCCCGTCGATCAATGGCGGATACCCGCTGATACCAACGAGTCCACCCCAGGTTCGGGTTCCGACCAAGGGCCCGATTCGGGCCTTCTTGAACAGCCACGGCAACGCATCGCCGCCAGATCCCGAACTCTGATTCACGAGCATGACCTTGGGGCCAAAGATCGCCTGCGCGGGCTCGATCATGTCGTCGCCTTCCCGACTGCCGTTGATTGCCTGCGGGGTTCTTTTCATTTGGTCAACGATGAAGTCCGCGATCTGTCCTCCGTGGTTGAAGCGCTCGTCGACGATGACGCCTTGCTTGCCAACCTGCGAAAAGTAGTAGCGGTTGAAGTTTGCGAATCCGCCACCTTCCGTGTCAGGGAGGAAGACGTAGCCGAGGCGGCCGCCCGAGCGCTCCTCCACGAGTCGCCGGTTCGATTCCATCCAAGTTAGCAGGCGCAGCGTCTGCTCGGATGCCGCCGGCACGACGGTCACGGTGCGCGAGTCTTTGCCATCCGCGTGCGGTCCGACAGTCAGCTGAGTCTGGCGTCCGGCCAGACCTTCGAAGTAGCGATAGACATCGCCATTCACATCAACCGGGCGACCGTTGACGGCCAGGAGGAATTCGCCAACCGAAACGTGCACGCCGGGTTGAGTCAGGGGAGCCTGTGCCTTCGGGTTCCAGTTCTCGCCGGCCAGGATGCGGGCGAACTGGACGTGACCGTCGGTCACGCAGAAGTCGGCCCCAAGCAGACCCACGCCCGGCGGTGACTGCAGCAACATCGCGCCACCGCGGATGAATGTATGGCCGACGCCGATGTGTCCGGTCATTTCCTCCATTAGTACGTTTAGGTCTGCACGGTTAGCGAGTCCCCGCACAAAGGGAGCATAGGCATGTTCGGCACGTGAAAGATCAAGGCCCTGGAAGTTCTTATCGTAAAGAAAATCGCGCTCAATTCGCCATGCCTCGTGGTAGATCTGCTGCCATTCGGCACGCGGATCGATCCAGATGCTGACCTCCTCCGTTTTGATCGCGCCCTCCCCTTCCTTGGCTTCCTTGTCGGCGGCGACGACATACCACTTGTGGTTTAGCGCATAGAGCGCCTTGGAGCCGTCGGCGGAGACGACGAAGCTCTTCGGATCCACCGCCTTCAGGAGGCGCTCGACCTTGCGTGTCTTGAGATCGAAGCGGGCGACTTCACTACTGGGTGGCGTTTCGCGCGAGGAGAGGTCGTCGTCCGAGTTGGCGAGAGGCGCGGCAACCGTATAGAGGATGCCTTCGTCGCCGGCTACGATGCCGGTGTAGTTCGCCGAAGGAATTGGCAGCGCTACTATTCGCTGGTCGATGCCGTCGAAATCAATCGCCACCGGCGGGACCACAGGCGCCTTGGCGCCCTTGTCTGCGGGCTTTGCGACGTTCGCCTTGCCGTCAGGCTTCCCAGTGACTTTCACGTCATCCCGCGCGCCTTCCTCGTCGCTTTCGGGGGCGACCGGCGAAGGCAGCTCTCGGGTCAAGACCGCTGCATAGATATTGCTCGTAGATGAGGTGCACTTGATTTTAGTGCAATAACTCCCGGTAGGATTTCTCGGTAATTATAGCGGCGACCGG
>CAIYPH010000778.1 GCA_903928045.1 uncultured Rhodospirillales bacterium | reverse complement strand
GACGGCCACGGGGGCGGCGTTCGGGGGCTCGCTCACGGTGAGCGGTGGGGGCGGGGGTGTGTTCCTGGGCGGGCCGGCGGGGCATAACATGATCGCCGGCGGCAGTGGATCCGCGATCATCCTTGGCGGCGGGGATGGCGACGTGCTGACGGCGGGGACGGGCGCGGGGGACGTGATCGAAGCCGGCGGCGGGGCGGAGACGATTGCCGCGGCGGGGACGGGTGGGAGCCACAAGATCTACGCCGGCAGCGGGGCGGACCTGATCTCCACCGGCAGCGGGGCGACCAACGTGTTGCTCGGCAGTGGGGCGGCGACGATCCTGGCCGGTTCGGGGCTCGATCTGTTTGCATTCGCCCAGGGCAACCGCCCGACGGTGACGATCGAGGGGTTCAGCGCGGCGTCGGATTATCTGTCCTTCGTGGGCTTCCCCGCGGCGGAAGCGAGCACGGCGCTGGCCGGGGCGGTGACGAACGGCGGCAACGAGGAGCTGACGCTGTCGGACGGGACGCAGATCACTTTGCTCGGTTTCACCGGGTTGACGGCGGCGAATATCCTGTAGGCGGCTCAGCCGATCTCCCGCGTCCAGCGCTCCAGCAGGGCATCACGCTGCGGCAGCAGTTCGTCCCACGGCGCCTCGCGGATGCCCTCCACCCGCTCCGCGCCATAGACCAGGCGGGCTGCGAGCTCCGGGGTCACGGTGACGTCGCGGTTGGTGGGGCCGTAGAGGTTCTTGGCGAAAGCGCCCTGGTAGGCGGTGCCGAGGGAGTGGTTCACCCAGGCGCGCGCAGCGGCAAGGTTGCCGGTGGCCTTGGGGATCTGGGAGCCGGTGTGCTGACCCCAGGTGCCTTCCTTCGGGCGGGTCTTGGCGATCGGCAGGCCCATATCGACCATTTGCTGGGCACGATGGTTGTAGAACAACGCGGCGTCGATCTCGCCCTGCTGGAACAAGGCCAACCCCTCGCTGACGTTCTTGTAGACGCGGAATTTCTTCAGCCGCTTGATGGCGGCGAAGCCGGGGTCGAGATTCCGGCCATTGCCGCCATGCAGCAGGGCGGCGAGGTAGAGGAAGGTCAGCCCGTAGGACTGGGTGATGTGCGGGATGCCCGGCACGATATCCTCCCGCCAGAGATCGAGCCAGGAGGCGGCGACCGGGAGTTTCTTCGTGTTGTGCACCAGGGCGTATTCGAAGACGACATTGCCGTAATTGGCGGTGGCGGGCGGCATGCAGTTGGCATAGACGCGCGCGGCATTGGGCATCTGCGCCGACTGGTCCTCCGCCCAGACGCCCATTTGCTGGCCGATCACCGCGATATCGTTGTCGCAGTAGCAGACATCCCATGGCGCCCGGCCGCGTGCGGCGCGCAGCTTGGGCAGGATCGTCACGTCATCCTCGACCGCGAGTGTCACGTCGATGCCGTGGGCTGCCGTGAAGTCGGGGATCACCGCCTCGCGCAGGGTCTTCTCGAACAGGCCTCCATAGCACTGGATGGTGATGCGCGGCCGCTCCTGAGCCCGGGCAATCGCGGGCATCGCGAGCATGGGCGCGGCAAGCAGGGAACGGCGGCGCAGCAGCATCGGGGTCACTCCGGTTCGGTCGGCATTATTCTGCGCCACCGAAGAGACCACGGTCCAGCCCGAGCAGCCATTGACCCAGGACAACCGCCAACATCGCCAGAACGATCAGCGTCGCCGAGGCTGCGGCCAGCATCGGGTCAATCGCGAACTCGATATAGGTGTAGAGCCGCACCGGCAGCGGCACCACATCGGGCCCTGCGAGGAACACGGAGAGCGTCACCTGGTCGAAGGAGGTGACGAACATGAAGGCAAGCGCGGCGAGAATGGCGGGGAACACGGCGGGCAGGGTGACGCGCAGATGGATGCGCCACGGCCCGGCGCCGAGGCTCTCCGCGGCCTCCATCAGCGCCGGGTCCAGCCGCTCCAGCGCGGCGCCGACGGTGCGGATGCAATACGGCACCACGATCAGGGTATGGCCGATCAACAGGCCGCCGAGCGGGGCATCGAGGTCGATCGCGTAGTAGAACTGGAGCAGCGCGACCGCGGTGACGATGCTCGGCAAAGTCAGCGGCGCCATCGCGATGCCGCGCAGCAAGGCGCGCCCGGGCAACCCGGCATGGCGCAGGCCGATCGCCGCGGGGATGCCGATCGCCGCCGCAGATGCGGCCGCGAGCACGCCGAGCACCACGCTGGTGCGCAAGGCCGCGAGAAAATCGGCGCGGCCCAGCAGCGCCTCGTACCAGCGCAGCGTGAACCCCTGGGGCGGAAAGGCGACATAGGCCGTGGTGGTGAAGGAGGCGCCGATGATCACCACCAGCGGCAGCAGCAGGAACACCACCACCCCCGAGGCGGCCAAACCGAGGAGCCTCGCGAACATCAGCGCGCCCGGAACAGCCGGTCATGCAGCGCCGTCACCACCAAGGTAAGGGCGAGCAGGACCATGGCGAGCGCCGCACCGAGCGGCCAGTTCAGCGAGAATGTGAACTTCTCGTAGATCACCGTGCTGATGGTGGAGGTGCGATTGCCGCCCAACAGGCGTGGCGTGATGAAGGCGCTGATCGCGGTGCAGAACACCAGCAGGCTGCCGGTGGCGATGCCGGGCATGGCGAGGTGCACATGCACGCGGGCGATGATGCGCCATTCCCCTGCCCCGAGGCTGGCCGCCGCCTCAAGCAGCCGTTGGTCGATCCGCTCCATCGCAGCCACCAAGCTCAACACCATCAACGGCAAAGTGACATGCACGAGGCCGATGCCAACCGCCGCGATGTTGGCGTCGAGCGGCATGCTCGGCAGCCCCATCGCGCGCAGCCAGGCGTTGAGCAGCCCGTGCTCACCGAGCAGCACGATCCAGGCGTAGCTGCGCACCACCAGATTGATCAGCAACGGCGATAGTGCCACCACCAGCAGCGCCGCCTTGAGCCGCGGTCCGGCCCTCACGGTGGCAAGCGCCAGCGGGTAGCCGAGCAGCAGCGTCACCAGCGTCACCGCGACGCCGAGGAAGATCGTGCCGGCGAGCAGGCCGAGATAGAACGGGTCGGCCAGCGCGGTCAGGTAGTTGGCGCCGGTCCAGCCTTCGCCGACCAGCAAGGTGCTGCTGAATGGCCGCAGGCTCAACACGGCCAGTGCCACGCCGGGGGCGAGCAGGAAGCAAGCGTAGAAGATCAGCAGCGGCGCGAGCGGCAGATGGCGCATCGCCTCAGCCCGGCGGCAGAATGCGGCAATCCGCCGCCACGACGGTGACCCGCACGGCATCGCCGATGGCAAACGGCGCGGCGGCCGGCAGCACGGCACGGAGTATGCCGGTGCGGGTCTGCACATGCAGCTCGACGGACACCCCGAGGAAGCGCCGCGCCACGATGCGCGGGCCGCTCTCCGCCGCCGCGAGCGCGATGCGGTCATGCGGGATGAAGGCAAGGCCGTCGCCTTCGGGCCAGGCGATCTCCACGCCCGTCTCCCCCGCCTCGGGGATCGGCAGCAAATTGCCGGCGCCGATGAACTCGGCCACCTCGGCATCGGTGGGCGCGGCGAACAGCCGCTCGGGCGTGTCGATCTGGCGGATCCGCCCGTCGCGCAGCACCGCGACCCGATCGGCCATCGAGAAGGCCTCCTCGCGGTCATGGGTGACAAACAGCGCGGTGACGCCGAGGCGGCGCTGCAAGGCGCGCAGTTCGGTCTGCATCTGGACGCGCAACTGCTTGTCGAGCGCGGCGAGGGGTTCATCGAGCAGCAACAGATCGGGCGCGATCACCAGCGCCCGGGCCAGCGCCACCCGCTGCTGCTGGCCACCGGAGAGCTGATGCGGCCGCCGCTCAGCCAACTCCGTGAGGCCGACCATGCCCAGCGCCTCCGCCACCCGGGCGCGCGCCAAGGCACGGGGCACACCCCGGCTGTCGAGCCCGAAGCGGACATTCTCCGCCGCACTCATATGGGGAAACAGCGCGTAGGACTGGAAGACGAGGCCAATGTTGCGCCGCCGCGGCGGTACGGCGGCGATATCCGCGCCATTCAGGCGGATCCGCCCGGCGGCCGGCGGCACGAAGCCGGCGATGGCGCGCAGTAGCGAGGTCTTCCCACAGCCGGAGGGGCCGAGCAGAGCGACGAACTCACCGCTTCCTACCGACAGCGATACGCCATCCAGCGCCGTCACCGCGCCGTAATTGACGCGAAGCCCCTCGACCTCGAGCAGTGCCCCCCGCGTCACCCCTCGGCCAGCACCGCCGCTGCCGCCGGGGCGAAATAGGTCAGCACGCCCGCGGCGCCCGCGCGCTTAAAGCCCATCAGGCTCTCCATCATGGCGCGGCGATGGTCGAGCCAGCCATTGCGCACCGCGGCCATGATCATCGCGTATTCGCCGGACACCTGATAGGCGAAGGTCGGCACGCCGAAGCGGTCATGCACGCGGCGGACGATGTCGAGATACGGCATGCCGGGCTTCACCATCACCATGTCGGCGCCCTCCATCAGGTCGATCTCGACCTCACGCAGCGCCTCGTCGGAATTGGCCGGGTCCATCTGGTAGGTCTTCTT
>CAIYPH010000777.1 GCA_903928045.1 uncultured Rhodospirillales bacterium | reverse complement strand
TCCGGGGTATTGCGTTAATCCGGAGGCGTTAAGGCGGAACGCGTAGCAGGAAGGAAGCGCTTCTTTTTTGAAAAAAAGAAGCAAAAAACCTTTATTCCACTGATTTGTACAGCTTCCCATCATCCGGAGAGGCAAGCCAACGGCAACGAAGTCAGGAAAAGATTTTTTGGTTCTTTTTGTTCACAAAAAGAACTGCTTCCTTCACTCGCCCTAGACTTCCAACCACTCCTTCCTGATCGCCTCATTGCCGGCGAGATCGGCCGGGGTGCCTTCGAAGACGATGTGGCCATGGCCCATGACGTAGAGGCGGGTGGAGATTTTCAGCGCAATGGTGAGTTTCTGTTCCACCAGTAGGATGGCAACGCCGCGGCGGGCGATTTCGTCGAGGAGTTGGCCGACTTGTTCGACGAGTTTGGGGGCGAGGCCTTCGGTGGGTTCGTCGATGATGACGAGGTCGGGGTCGCCCATGAGGGTGCGGCACATGGTCAGCATTTGTTGCTCGCCGCCCGAGAGCACGCCGGCGGCGTTGTCTTGGCGGGCGCCGAGGTTGGGGAAGAGTTTGTAGACGTCCTCGAAGGTCCAGCGGCCGAAGGTTTTGGCCTTTTTGAGGCCGAGTTCGAGGTTCTGCCGCACGGTGAGGCCGGGGAAGACCTGGCGGTCTTCGGGGACGTAGCCGATGCCGGCATGGGCGATCTGGTCGGGCCGCAGGCCGGCGATGGGTTGGCCCTTGAAGCGGATGTCGCCGACAGGGGGGACGAGGCCCATGACGGCCTTGCAGGTGGTGGAGCGGCCGACGCCGTTGCGGCCGAGCAGGCTGACGATTTCGCCCTGGCCGATGGAGAGGTCGACACCCTGGAGGATGTGGCTTTTGCCGTAGAAGGCGTGGAGATCGCGAACTTCGAGCATCACGCGGCCTCCGTGCCGAGATAGGCTTCCCGCACGGCGGCGTTGCCGCGGATGGCGGTGGGGACGTCCGAGGCGATCACCTGGCCGTAGACCAGCACGGTGATGCGGTCGGCGAGGCCGAAGACGACGCCCATGTCGTGCTCGACCATGAGGAGGGTTTTGCCTTCCGAGACCCGGCGGATGAGGGCGACCGCGTATTCGGTTTCCGAGTGGCTCATGCCGGCGGTGGGTTCGTCGAGCAGGATGATGTCGGCGCCGCCGGCGATGGTGATGCCGATTTCAAGGGCGCGCTGCTCGGCGTAGGAGAGCAGGCCGGCCTGGAGATTGCGACGGGCGGAGAGGTTGAGCTGGTCGAGCAGGGCTTCCACCTGGTCGTTCAGCCCCTTCTGGCGGCCAAGGAGCTGCCAGAAGGAATAGCGGTAGCCCTGCGACCACAGGAGGCCGCAGCGGATGTTTTCGAAGACGGACATGCGCGGGAAGATCGAGGTGATCTGGAAGCTGCGGGAGAGGCCGAGGCGGTTGATCTCCTGCGGCGCGAGGCCGGCGGTGGATTGGCCGTTCACCTCGATGGTGCCGGAGGTGATGGGGAAGCGGCCGGAAATCAGGTTGAACAGGGTGGTTTTGCCGGCGCCGTTGGGGCCGATAATGGCGTGGCGCTCGCCGCGGGGGATGGCGAGATTGACGCCGCGGATGATCTCGGTGCGGCCGAAGCTTTTCTGCACCTCGGCGAGGCGGATGGCGATGTCGGTCATTGCACGAGCCCCTGGCGTTTGGCGTCGTCCATCAGGGCGTCCCAGGTGAGTTTGAAGATGCGGAATTCGTATCGCATCCAGATTGTCCCCGCCACGAGGGAGAACAGGGCGGCGACCCAGGGGCCGGCCGTCCGGGTGTTCACGACGGTGTCGGCGATTTTGAAGATCTTGCCCTGGGCGGCGCCGATGGTGGTGAAGGAGGTGAGTTCGACCAGGAGGACGAAGCCGAGCATCAGCACAACGGCCGGGAGGAAGATGCGGACATAGGGGAGGGCGAGTTCGCGCATCCTTCCGGTGCGGCGGATCGGCGCGTGCTGCATGATGAGGCCGAGGATACCGCCGGGGGCGTAGATCACCATGACGATGAACAGCACGCCGACATAGAGCAGCCAGGCGTTGGAGAGCAGGCTGACGCCGCTTTGCAGCAGGACGACGACGATGGTGCCGAGGATGGGGCCGAAGAAGCCGCCGGCGCCGCCGATATAGGCGGCGAGGAGGGCGTTGGCCGATTTTGCCGCGGCGAGGGTGTCGAAGGTCACGATCTCGTAGATGATGGTGTAGAGCGCACCAGCGATGCCGGCGAAGAAGCCGGAGAGCATGAACTGCAACAGGCGGATGCGCTGCGGATCGTAGCCGACGAACTGGGCGCGCTCGAAATTGTCACGCGAGGCGTTGGCCATGCGGCCGAGCGGGGTCATCGTTTGCAGCCGCATCAGCACGATGGCGATCACCGCCCAGGCGAGGACGAGGCAATAGACCTGCCAGGGCGAGGCGTAGCTGACGCCGAACAGGCTGGTGTCCAGCACGCGATCGGTGGTGATGCCGCCTTCGCCACCGAAGAAGGTCATGAACATCAGCGCGGCGGCGGAGACCAGTTCGCCCAGGCCCATGGTGATCATCGCAAAGGCGGTCGAGCGCTGTTTGGTGGCGAGCCAGCCGATGAGGTAGCCGAACACCAGGCCGCCGAGACCGCCGACCAGGGGGATCAGCTCCGTGGGCAGCCAGACCGTCTCGGCCTTCACCGCGTTCATCACGTGGGCGGTGCAATAGGCGCCGAGGCCGAACAGGATGGCGTGGCCGAAGGAGAGCAGGCCGGCCTGGCCCATCAGCATGTTGAAGGAAAGCGCGAAAATGGCCATCACGCCAATTTCGCTCATCAGCGTCAGCGCAAAGCCGGAATGGCGGCCTTTTGTCCAATCATAGAACAGGAAGGGGATCAGCAGGGTGATGGCGATGGCGAGGAACCACAGCCAGTTGCGGCGAAGGAAGCTCATGCCTCGCGCGTTCCCATCAGGCCGCGGGGGCGGAAGACCAGGATGAGCACCATCAGGATGAAGGGCAGCAGGGCCCCCACCCGCGGCAGGCTCACCGTCAACACCTCGGCGAACGGCGTTTTCGAGGTCACCACCACGCCGAACACCCGCAGGAGGTCGGCCAGCGAATAGTCCAGCACCACGGCGAAGGTTTGCAGCAGGCCCATCAGCAGCGAGGCGATGAAGCAACCGGCCAGCGAACCGAGGCCACCGAAGACGACGACGACGAAGACGATCGGGCCCATGGTGAAGGCCATCGAGGGCTCGGTGACCTGGTAGTTGCCGCCGATCACCCCGGCGAGGCCGGCCAAGGCGGTGCCGGAGGCGAAGACGAGGGTGAAGATGCGCGGCACGTTATGGCCGAGGGCGCCGGCCATCTCGGGGTGGGTCAGCGCTGCCTGGATCACCAGGCCAATGCGGGTACGGGTAAGGCCGAGCCAGATGGCGCCGAACATCAGGCCGGAAATCAGCAGCATGAAGGCGCGATAGGCCGGGAAATGCGTGCCGTAGATGGAGAATAGCGGGAAATCGAGCAGCGCCGGCACGCGGTAGGGCACCGGCAGCAGGCCCCAGCTCATCTGCACGCCCTTCTCGATGATCAGCGCCAGGCCGAACGTGAACAACAGCTCGGCGATATGGCCGTTCTTGTGGACGCGCCGCAGCCCCCACATCTCGATCGCCGCGCCAACGAAGCCGCACAGGATCGGGGCGAGGAACAGCGCCACCCAGAAGCCGAGATAGAGGCTGATGGTGTAGGCGAAATAGGCGCCCAGCATGTAGGCGCTGGCGTGGGCGAAGTTCAGCACGCCCATCATGCTGAGGATCAGCGTGAGGCCGCTGGCGAGCATGAACAGCAGCATGCCGTAGACCAGCCCGTTGAGGAGGGAGACGACGAAGACTTCCATGGCGCGTGTTCCGCAAAAAAGGAGGCGCCCGCGCGGGGTTGCGCGGGCGCCGTCCGGTCAGATGCGGGGACGCTTCATTTTGCAGGTATTGGGCTGGTCGACGTCCTTGGCGAGAATGGTCGCCGCGGTCTGCCAACCGAGGCCCGTGCCCTCGGCTTCGTATTTCACGCCCTTTTTGAAGACACCGACGAAGTATTCGCTGATGATCTGGTGATCATCCTTGCGCATCGTGGTGTCGAAGCCGAGATAGTCCTTCAGCGAGAGGCCTTCCATGGCGAAGGCGATCTTGGTCGCATCCACCGCGCCGGCCTTGTTCACACCGGCCTGGAGATACTCGAAGATGGTGCGGAAGCCGGCTGCCGAGAAGTCGAAGTTGTGCTTGGCACGGAAGCCAAGCGTGAAGGCCTCGGCCTCCTTGTTGCCGATCTCCGGGGCAACGTTCTCGCTGTAGGACATCACCGCGAACACCTTGTTCTCACCGGCCGGGCCGATGGCGGTGGGGCCGCCGGCGAGGTGGGCGTAGAAGGTGTAGTAGCGCAGGTCGGCGCCCGCATCGATGCCGGCCTTGATCAGCAGGTTCATGTCCGGGCCCCAGTTGCCGGTCAGCAGAGCCTGGGCGCCGGATGCCTTGATCTTGGTGATGTAGGGCGAGAAGTCCTTGATTTTGCCAAGCGGGATCAGCTCATCGCCGACCACGGTGACATCGGGCCGGTTCTTGGCAAGGAACGTCTTGACGTCGCGCTGCACGGACTGGCCGAACAGGTAGTCCTGGTTGATGAGGTAGACTTTTTTCACGTCCTGCGGGATGGCGCGCACCATCACCTCGGCCTTCATCGCCACGTGCAGGTCGAAGCGGAAATGCCAGAAGCTGCATTGCTCATTGGTGAGCTCGGTCGCCACCGCGCCGCAGTTGAGGTAGATGATGCGGTTGTCGGGGTTGCGGTCGTTATGCTTGTTGATCGCCTCGATCAGCGCCGCGGCAATGTTGGAGCCGGAGCATTGCATGATGAAGGGCATGTTCTGGTCGGTCGCGCTTTTGAGCGCGATCAGGGCGTCCGAGGGGTTCGACTTGTTGTCGAACGGCACCAGCTCGAACTTCTTGCCCAGCGCCCCGCCATGGTCGTTGATGTAGTCGATGATGTACTGCATCTGCTTGAGGTTGGCGTCACCAACCTGCGCGAAGGGGCCCGAAAGCGGGTCCGTATAGGCGACCTTGATGGTCTGCTGCGCCTGCGCCGAAGCGCCAAGCAAGGTGACGATGGAGACAAGCAGCACCGCGAACAGCCGAATCATCCGCTGCATCCTGGAAACCCTCCCAATGTCGGCCGTCTCGGCGGTTCGCCGGCAGCCATTGCGCGGATGATAGGATGGAGATGCAGAGAACTGCTAGTGGCAATTTCGCCGCGGGCTTCACCGAATATTCACGGATTGCGCGCGATATGGCGTCACCGGCAGAAACCGCTTGGCCGGCGCCAAGGAAAAATCTCCACACCACCCAATTTCCGCTACAAAGGGGTATCCCCATGTCAAGCATTGGCGCCGTCGGCGGCAGCACGCATCACGTCCAGACCGCGGGCAAGACCGCCGCCCCTCCGCCGCCCCCGAAGGCCGCGGACAATGATGGCGATCACGACGGCGGCGGGTCGCCGGCCAGCGCGGGTAAGCTCAACGTCAAGGCCTGAGCGCGGCAAAAGAAAGCAAGCGCTTCTTTTTGAAAAAATAATCAAAAACTTTATCTCTTATTTCGTCATCTGTTTAGATCTGCGATTCTACTCCCCGGC
>CAIYPH010000776.1 GCA_903928045.1 uncultured Rhodospirillales bacterium | reverse complement strand
GCCGCCGGCGCCGAGGCGCGGATCCGCGCCGTTCACGCCCGCCACTACGGCACCGGCCGCCTCACGCAGGCCACCATCGAGTCCCGGCTGCGCCGCCTCGCGTACACCAACCGCTACGAGCGCCTGGCCGATGCCGACATGGTGATCGAGGCCGTCTACGAGAACATGGAGGCCAAACAGGAGGTCTTCCGCGCCCTTTCCACCCACACCAAGCGCGACTGCATCCTTGCCTCCAACACCTCCGCACTCGACATCAACCGCCTCGCCGACGTGGTGGAGGCGCCCGAGCGGGTGGTGGGGCTGCATTTCTTCAGCCCCGCCCATGTGATGCGCCTGCTCGAAATCGTGCGGACCGACCGCACCGCGCCCGAGGTGATCGCCACCGCCCTCGCGCTGGCGGGCCGCATGCGCAAGCAGCCGGTGATCTCCGGCGTGTGCGACGGGTTCATCGGTAACCGCATCCTCGCCCGCTGGTGGGGGCAGTGCGACTACGCGCTGGAGGACGGCGCCCTCCCCGAGGAGGTGGATGCCGCGATCGAGGGGTATGGCTTCGCCATGGGCCCCTATGCGGTGGCCGACCTCGCCGGCCTCGACATCGCCGCCGCCGGGCGCAAGCGCACCGCCGCCACGCGAGACCCCCGCGCGCGGGACGTGCCGATCATCGACTGGCTGGTGGAACAGGGCCGCTATGGCCAGAAGACCGGCGCCGGCTGGTACCGCCACGATGGCGGCCGCCGCGCCGTCGATCCCCTCGTCCACCAACTCGTCGAGCGCGCCTCTTCCGCCAAGGGCATCACCCGCCGCCCCATCGCGGCCGAGGAAATCCAGGCCCGCGCGCTCGCCGCCATGGTCAACGAGGCCGCCAAAATCCTCGCCGAGGGGATCGCCCAGCGCCCGTCCGATATCGACGTCGTGCTGGTCCACGGCTACGGTTTCCCGGCCTGGCGCGGCGGGCCGATGCATGCGGCCGATCAGATCGGGCTCAAGACCATCCTGGAGACCGTGCGCCGCATGGGCAATGACGGGCCGGACTTCGCGCCGGCGCCGCTGCTGGTCGAACTTGCGGAATCCGGGAGGAGCTTTGCTTCGCTGAACCATGGGGGGTGAGGGAAGGAAGCAAGCGGTTCTTTTTTGAAAAAAAGAACCAAAAAACTTTTATCCGTTGAAACGGAGTTGCCTGAGGAAACGCCGAAGCAAATGGAATAAAAAGTTTTTGCTTCTTTTTTCAAAAAGAAGCGCTTCCTTCGCCCCAGCCACCGCATCGCATCACAGGAGACCACCGTGCCGGCACCGCTCTACCGGATCGAGACCACACCCAGCCTGCCCCCATCGGCCGATGTCGTGGTGATCGGCGCCGGCATCGTCGGCGTCTCCACGGCCTACTACCTGGCCCGGCGCGGCGTGAACGTCGCGCTGCTGGAGAAGGGGTGGGTCGGCGCCGAGCAGTCCAGCCGCAACTGGGGCTGGTGCCGCCAGCAGAACCGCGACGCGCGGGAACTGCCGATCTCCATCAAGAGCCTCGCATTGTGGGACACGCTCGGCGCCGAAATCGGCGAGGGTCTCGGCTTCACCCGCTGCGGCCTGTTCTACCTCTCCAACGACGAGGCGGAACTTGCGGCCTGGGCCAAATGGGGCGTCTTCGCCAAAAGCGTCGGCGTCACCACCCATATGCTCACCGCCGAGCAGGCCACTGAGCGGGGTGCCGCCACCGGCAAGCGCTGGAGGGGCGGCGTGTTCTCCCCCACCGACGGCATCGCCGACACCTCGCGGGCCGCCCCGGTGATCGCCCGCGGCGTGATGCAATTCGGCGGCACCGTGCACCAGGGCTGCGCTGCCCGCGGGCTGGAACTGACCGCCGGGCGCGTCTCCGCGGTGGTGACCGAGCATGGCAGCATCCGCACCAGCAACGTCGTGCTGGCCGCGGGGGCCTGGGCCTCCTCCTTCCTCAACCAGCTCGGCATCCGCTTTCCCCAGGCCGCCGTCCGCAGCTCGATCCTCGCCATCGCACCCGGCGCCCGCGACATCCCCGACGCGCTGCATACCAAAGAGGTCTCGGTGACGCGGCGCGGCGATGGCGGCTACACGCTGGCCATTTCCGGCGGCGCCCATCTCGACCCGACCCTGCAACAGCTGCGCTACGCCCGCCAATTCGTCCCGATGTTCCTCAAGCGCTGGCGCAGCCTGCGGCCCGGCGGGCTCGAGGCGATGCGGAGCGGGCATGAGACGCTGCACCGCTGGCGGCTCGATCGCCCGACCCCGATGGAGGCCGTGCGCGTGCTGGACCCGACGCCGGATGCCGGCCAGATCCGCAAGACGCATGAGCGCGCCAAGACCTTGCTGCCGGGGCTCGCCGGTCTCCCCATCCAGGCCAGCTGGGCCGGCTACACCGACAGCACGACTGACGGGGTTCCCGCCATTGGCGAGGTGCTGCCGGGCCTCACGCTGGCCGCCGGCTTCTCCGGCCATGGCTTCGGCGCCGGGCATTTGATCGCCGACCTCGTCAGCGGCGCGCCGCCGATCGTCGACCCCGCCGACTACGCGCCGGGGCGCCTGGCCGGTGGCGTGTGGGGCAAGGTCGCCTCATTCTAGCTTCCGGCAGGCTTCGGCGAGCCAGGGGAGGAGGGAGGCCGGTGCGTGCGGGGTCACGATGGCGGCGACCTGCGCGTGATAGGCGTCGATCCAGTCGACCTCCGCGCGGGTGAGCAGCCAGGGCGCAATGAGGCGGCGATCGAAGGGGGCCCAGGTGAGGGTTTCGAAGCGCAGGAAGGGCTTGAGGGCGTTCTCGAACGGCGCTGGCTGCGCGAGCAGCAGGTTCTCGATGCGGATGCCGTACTGGCCGGGCAGATAATAGCCGGGCTCGTTGGAGAGGATCATGCCCGGCGCGATGGGGATCGGGCGGGCGGCGCGGGAGATGCTGACCGGGCCTTCATGGACGGAGAGGTAGGAGCCGACGCCATGGCCGGTGCCGTGGTCGAAATCGATGCCCGCCTGCCACAGCGCGCTGCGGGCGAAGGCGTCGATATGGGCGCCGCCGACGCCTTGCGGGAAGACCAGCGCGGCGATGGCGATATGGCCCTTCAGCACGCGGGTGAAGCGGTCGCGCAGCGCCTCGGGGGGCGTGTCAGGCCCGGTCCAGACGGTGCGGGTGATGTCGGTGGTGCCATCGGCGTATTGCGCGCCGCTGTCGCAGAGATAGACCTCGTTGGCGCCGATCTTGCGGTTGGTCTCCTCCGTCACCCGGTAATGGATGATGGCGCCGTTTTCCCCGGCGCCGGAAATGGCGGGGAAGCTTTCGCCACGGAAATCGCGCTGCTCGGCGCGGAAGGCGAGGAGTTGGGCGGCCGCCGACATCTCGGTCTCCCGCCCGGCCGCGCTCTCCAGCCAGTGCAGGAACTGGCAGACCGCCACGGCATCGCGCGCATGGGCGTCGCGGCTGCCCTGCTGCTCCACCGGGTTTTTCTGCGCCTTGGGCAGCAGGCAGGGGTCCATCGCGTTGACCACCTCGGCCCCGGCGGCGCGCAGGCGCTGGGCGAACCAGGCGGGCGAGCCGGCGGCATCCACGCGGACGCGCTTGCCCTTGAGGCGGGCCAGAGCGCCGGGGAGCGCCGGGCGATCCTGCACCGAGACGGCGTTGCCGAGCCAATCCCGCGTCGCCGGGGGGATTTTGGCCGGCGCCATGAACAGCTCGCAGCCGGCATCGGCGTGGATCACCGCGAAGCCGAGCGCGATCGGGTTGAAGCTGACGTCGGAGCCCCGGATGTTGAGCAGCCAGGCGATGGAGGCGGGGTCGGTGATCACCGCGGCATCCTGCACGGCGGCGCGGAGGGCTGCGGCGATTTCCTCGCGCTTGGCCTCCGAGCTGCGGCCGGCGCGCGCGATGCTGTGCGGCAGGGCGGCGTCGAGCGGGGCGGGTGGGCGATCGGTCCAGACAATGTCGAGCGGGTTCGGGTCGGTGGCGACCATGGTGAGCCCGGCGTCGAGGTAGCGTTGCAGCCCCTCCTCGCCGATCAGCAGCGGATCATAGCCAATGCGCTTGCCGGCGGCGTGCTTGGCGAGCCAAATAGGGGGCGGGGTTTCGATGATGTGCTGGCGCTCCCACAGCGCCGCGTCGGTCTGGCTGGCGAGTTGGAGCACGTAGCGCCCGTCGGAGAACACCGCGGCGCGATCGGCCAGCACCACGGCGAGGCCAGCGCTGCCGGTGAAGCCGGTGAGCCAGGAGAGGCGCTCGGCGCAGTCCGGCACGTATTCGCCGAGATGCTCGTCGGCACGGGGCACGATGAAGCCGTCGAGCCCGATGCGGGCGAGCTCGGCGCGCAGATTGGCGAGGCGTTCGGCGTGCATGTGGCTCACTCCTTATCCGGGTTCAGATCGGTTAACGATTTCGTCATAACTAGGGCGGATATCATGCATTCAGCGCATATCTGGCGGGGGAACTTCACGGGGAAGGCGCGCGCAAAATGCAGTATGTTGCACCGCATCAAAGCCGCGCGACGAAGTGCATGGAGGCACGACGCCCGCCACGGCTCACACTTAAGGACTTGCTGCTATGTCTGCCCAGATTTCCAAGGAATCGATCGCCCTGATGATGCCGAATCGTCTCGGTCATTACTTCCGCGACGAGCCCGAATTCATGACCCGTCCCGATGTTCCGCGGATCGACGTCTTGTCGTCGCTGTGGGCGTTGGTGATGTGGGTTGCCGCAATGCCCCGCCGCCGTGCGGTGCTGGACGAGCTGAACGCCCTTTCGGAGCACGAGTTGGCCGATATCGGCCTCAGCCGCACCGAAGTGACCCGCGTGTTCGACCCGAGCTTCTCGGCCGAGCGCAATGCGGAGCGCGCCAGCCTCGCCTACGGCCGCCCCGCCGGCGTCTGATCCGTCACCGCGGGACTGCATCAGCGGCGCAACACCAGCGTCGCCCAGTTGCCTTCCCGCAGGGTGCGCTCCAGGCGCATCCCCTGCCGCCGGTAGGCCGCCAGCACCCAGTTTGCCTGGGCGGCCAGCAGCCCGGCGAGGATGAGCGTTCCCCCCGGTGCCAGGTTCGCGGCCATGCGTCGCGCCATCTGGCACAGCGGGCGGGCGAGAATATTGGCGAAAATCAAGTCATAAGGCCCGGGCTTCCGGACCGCGGGCGATGCCCAGCCATCGGCGCGGATGCAGCGGAGCTGGCCCCCCAGCCCGTTCAGCACCGCGTTGCTATGCGCCACCCGCACCGACCAGGGATCGATATCCGTCGCCGTCACTGTCCGGTGCAGCAGCATCGCTGCCGCCATGGCGAGCACGCCCGAGCCGGTGCCGAGATCGAGAATGCGGCGGGGCTTGCGATGCGCGACCGTCTCCAAGGCCCGCAGGCAGCCACGGGTCGAGCCATGTTCGCCAGAGCCGAAGGCGATGCCGGCATCGAGCGTGATCACCTTGCGGCCTGGCGAGGCCGAAGCGGCGAGATGGGTGCCGCGAATGACGAAGCGGCGGCCGACGTTCTGTTCGGGAAAACCGTCATAAGTGCGCGCGAGCCAGCCCTCCGCCTCGGTGGCGCGGCGGGTGACGACGGCCTCGACGCCGGTGACCAGCCCGGCCAGCGCCAGCGCGCCGGCCAGCGTCGCCTCGTCGGCGCCCTGGTCGCGCACGCCTTCGACAGTCCACAGACCGGTATCCTCGTCGAGGAAAAAACCCACCGTGCCGCAGGCCGTGCGCAAGGCGGCCTCATAGGCCTCCATGGCATCGGCCGGCACCACGACGGTGATGGTCTCGAGGGCGATGGCGTGTCGTCTGGTGGTCATGCGCGCTCCACGAAGCGATCAAGCACGCGCTTCTGTCCGGCTTTTTCGAAATCGATGTCGAGCTTATCGTCGTCGGTGGCGGTCACCCGCCCATAGCCGAATTTCTGGTGGAATACCCGGGTGCCGACCGGGATGGCATCCGCCCGCGCCGGCCGGGCCGGCTGCTCCCAGGCCGCCGCGATCGCCGGGCGGCGGGCCGTCATCGGGAAGGCGCCGGTGAAGGCGGGCGCCCGCATCATGCGGTCCCGCTCCATCGCCGCCGAGCCGGTGATCTGCACGTGCTCGGCCGGGATCTCCTCGATGAACCGGCTCGGCACGCTCGATTGCCAATTGGCGTAGAGGCGGCGATTGGCGGCATGGGTCACGATCGCTCGCTGCCGCGCCCGCGTAAGGCCGACATAGGCGAGGCGGCGCTCCTCCTCCAACCCCTTGAGCCCGCTTTCATCCATGGTCCGCTGGCTCGGGAACACGCCCTCCTCCCAGGCCGGCAGGAACACGGTGTCGAACTCCAGCCCCTTGGCGGCATGCAGCGTCATCAGGCTGACCCGATCGCCCTCGGCGTTCTGCTCATTATCCATCACCAGCGCGACATGTTCGAGGAAGCCGCCGATGCTCTCGAACTCCGCCAAGGCGCGCACGAATTCCTTGAGGTTCTCGATCCGGCCGGGCGCCTCGATCGACTTGTCCTGCTTCCACATATCCATGTAGCCGCTCTCGTCGAGCATCACCGCCATGGTCGTGACGTGGCCCTCCCGCTCGATCGCGGCGCGCCAGCGGGCGAACCCGCCCATCAGGTCCCGCACGGCCTGGCCCACCTTGCCGCGCAACACGCCTTCCTCGGCGAGCGCGAGCGCGGCGAAGGTGAGTGGCACGCCCCCGGATCGCGCCCGCTCGTGCATCTGGCGCAATGCCACGTCACCAATACCGCGGCGGGGCAGGTTGATGATGCGCTCGAAGGCGAGGTCATCGGCGGGCTGGTTCAGCACGCGGGCATAGGCCACGGCATCGCGGATTTCCTGGCGCTCGTAGAAGCGCAATCCGCCGACCACGCGATAGGGCAGGCCGACGGTGATCAGCCGCTCCTCGAAGGCGCGGGTCTGCGAGTTCGCTCGCACCAGCACCGCCATTTCGCTGAGCGCATGCCCGCCTTGGCGCAGCGATTCCATTTTGCCGACCACCATGCGGGCCTCCTCATCGGAATCCCACAGCCCGACGATTTGCACCTTCTCGCCCGAGGCATCATTGCGCCCCGGCCGCAGTGTCTTGCCCAACCGGCCTTCGTTATGGGCGATCAGGCCCGAGGCAGCGGCGAGGATCTGCTCGGTGGAGCGGTAGTTGCGCTCAAGGCGGACGATCTTGGCCCCGTCGAAATCCTTCTCGAAGCGCAGGATGTTCTCCACCTCCGCCCCGCGCCAGGAGTAGATCGACTGGTCGTCATCCCCCACGCAGCAGATGTTGCGATGGCCCTGGGCGAGCAGGCGCAGCCAGAGATACTGCACCAGGTTGGTGTCCTGGTACTCGTCGACGAGGATGTAGCGGAAGCGGCGGTGATACTCCGCCAGCACCTCCGGATGGGCGCGCAGGATCTCGGTGACATGCATCAGCAAATCGCCGAAATCGCAGGCGTTGATGGTGCGCAGCCGGTCCTGATAGGCGGCATAGAGAAGGCGGGCATTGCCGCCGGCGAAGTCACTGTCCTCGGCGCCCGTCACCCGCTCGGGCGGCAAGCCGCGGTCCTTCCAGCGCTGGATGATCCCCATCAGCACCGGCGGTGGGAAGCGCTTGATGTCGAGCCGCGCCGCCTCCATCACCTGCTTCAGCAGGCGCAGCTGGTCGTCGGTATCGAGGATGTTGAAGCTGGAGGTGAGGCCGACCAGCTCGGCATTGCGCCGGAGCATGCGGGCGGCGAGGGCGTGGAAGGTGCCGAGCCACAGCCCCTCCGCCGGCTCGCCCAAGATCGCCGAGACCCGCTCGCGCATTTCGCGAGCGGCCTTGTTGGTGAAGGTCACGGCCAGGATCTGGCTCGGGAAGGCGCGGCGGGAGAG
>CAIYPH010000775.1 GCA_903928045.1 uncultured Rhodospirillales bacterium | reverse complement strand
TTTTGAAAAAAAAGCAAAAAACTTTCAACACTTTGATGCGTACCGCTGCCAAGCATCCCGCTAGGGCAAGCCAGCGGCAACGAAGTCTGGAGAAGTTTTTTTGGTTCTTTTTGTTCACAAAAAGAACACCTTTCCTTCCAAAACGTCAGACATCCAATCGACCAGGATACCTACCGCAGCTTCTGATCCAACGCATCGCGCAGCCCGTCGCCGAGCAGGTTGAAGGCGAGCACGGTGATCAGGATCGCCATCCCCGGGAAAATCGTGATGTGGTCGGCCACCCCGAGATAGGAGCGGCCGTCCGACAGCATCGCCCCCCATTCGGGGCTCGGCGGCTGGGCGCCGAGGCCGATGAAAGAGAGGGCGGCGGCGGTGAGGATGGAGGTGCCCATGCGCAGCGAGGAATAGACGATCACCGCCGGCATGGTGCCCGGCAGGATGTGGCGGAACATCAGCGCCGCGCGGGAGACGCCGATGCTGCGGGAGGCCTGCACATAGAGGCTCTGCTTCAATGCGAGTGTGGTGCCGCGCACCAGGCGGGCGAAGACGGGCACCGAGGAGATCCCGATCGCGTAGATCACGTTGACGATGCCCGGCCCGAGCAGCGCGACGACGGCGATCGCCGGCAGGATGCCGGGGAAGGCCAGCATCACGTCCATGATGCGCATCACCAGCCCGTCGAGCCAGCCGCCGAAGAAGCCGGAGATGATGCCGAGCGCGACGCCGACCACGCAGCCCAGGATCACGGAGACGAACCCCACGGTCAGCGAAATCTGTCCGCCCCAGATCAGGCGGGAGAGGATGTCCCGCCCGTAGGTGTCGGTGCCGGCCCAGTGCTGCCAGCTCGGCCCTTCCAGCACCGCGTCATAATCGGGCGATGCCGGGCCGTAGGGCGCCACAAAGGGGGCCAGGGCCGCCACCGCGAGCAACAGGAGGATGACGCCGAGGGCGGCGAAGGCCATCCGCTTCTTGCGGAAGCGCCGCCAGAATTCGCCGATCGGCGAGCGGATATGGGTGTGGTCGAGGTCCGTATCGCTCATTTCAGCCTAATCTCCGGGTTCACCAGCCCGTAGAGCAGGTCGACGATGAGGTTGATCAGCACGAATTCCAACGCAAACAGCAGGATCTCGGCCTGGATCACCGGGTAGTCACGGAAGTTCACGCTGTCGATCAGCAGGCGGCCGAGGCCGGGCCAGGTGAACACGGTTTCCACCACGATGGCGCCGCCGAGCAGGAAGCCGAATTGCAGGCCGGTGAGCGTGATCACCGGGATCAGCGCGTTGCGCAGCGTATGCGTCCAGATGACGCCCCGCTCCGGCACGCCCTTGGAACGGGCGGTGCGGACATAGTCCTCGGCCGCCACCTCGATGAAGGCGGATCGGGTGAAGCGGGCCATCACCGCGGCCACCGCGCTGCCCAGCGTGAAGGCGGGCATCACGAAATGCTGCCAGGTGCCGTAGCCGCCGGTCGGCAGCCAGCGCAGATGGACGGAGAACAGGTCGATCAGCATGAGCCCGAGCCAGAAGCTCGGGAAGGAAATGCCGGAAATAGCTGCCACCATCGCCGTGCGATCCGCCCAGCCGCCGCGGCGCACGCCGCACAGCACGCCGAGGCCGACGCCGGCGATCACCGCCCAGACCATCGACCACACTGTCAGCCACAACGTCGGCATGAAGCGCTCGCCGATCAACTTGGAGACCGGCTCGTGCGTCTTGATGGAGCGGCCGAGTTCGAAATGCGCCATCTGGTCGAGGTAGCGGATGTATTGCTCCCAGATCGGCCGGTCGAGCCACAGCTCGGTGCGCACGCGGTTGACCTGTTCGAGCGACGCCTCGGGCCCCGCGACCATGCGGGCGGGGTCGCCGGGCAGCAGGTGCACGAAGGCGAAGGTGAAGACGCTGACGGCCAGCAGGACCGGAATGGTGCCTGCCAGCCGCCGGATCAGGTATTCAAGCATCGGCCAGAAATGGCCCCGCTCAGTCGAGGCTCGCGTCGTCGTCCAGCTGGAACTGCTGATCGCCGC
The DNA here is from genome assembly GCA_903928045.1 of uncultured Rhodospirillales bacterium. The sequence goes on along the minus strand of CAIYPH010000775.1, from coordinate 2,869 downwards.
GCATGGAGGCGCCCTTCAGCTTCTTCGAATAGGCCGCGAGGTTGTGCGACATGCCGAGGAAGAGCAGCGGCGCATCCTTCCAGGCCTGGGCCTGGGCGGTGGCGTAGGCGGCGGCGCGCTTGGCGGGATCGACGGTGCTGAGCCCGGCTTCGATCGCGTCATCGACGATCTGGCTCTTGTAGTAGGCGAAGTTGTTCAGCACCGGCGGGAAGCCCTTGCCCCACAGGAAGGGACGGATGCCCCAGTCGGCATCACCGGTGGAGGAGGACCAGCCGGTCAGCAGCATCTGGATGGTCGCCGTCTCGGGGGCGGGGTTCGTGTAGAGCTTGGCGGTCAGCACGCCGGCCTCAAGCGCTTCGACCGTGACTTTGACGCCGACATTGGCAAGCTGCTGCTGCACGAACTCCATGCCGCGCCGGGCGATGGTGCTCGGCCCGCCGGAAATCGTGACCTCGAACCCGTTGGGATAGCCGGCCTCGGCGAGCAGGGCCTTGGCCTTGGCGGGGTCATAGGGGAAGGGCGCCTGCTTGGCGTAGAATTGCAGGCCGGGCGCCATCGGGCTGTCGAGCTCATCCGCATAGCCGGACCACACCACCTTGGCATAGGCCTTCTTGTCGATCGCCAGGTTCAGCGCCGTGCGCACCCGGACGTCGTTGAACGGCTTCTTCTGGTTGTGCATGGTCGCGAACAGGCTGAGCAGCGACGGCTTGTCGAACACCACCAGATCGGGGTTCTTCTCCACGAGCTTGATCATCTCGGGCGGCACCGGGGTGATGAACTGCGCCTCGCCGGTTTGCAGCATGGCCAAGCGGCTGCCGTTCTCCGGGACCGACTTGTAGGTGAGCGTGTCGATCTTTGGCAGGCCGGCGACGCGATACTTGGCGTTCTTCTTCAGCTTAACCGTGTCCGCGCCCCAGGAGATCAGCTCATAGGGGCCGGTGCCGGTGGCGTTGCGGGTGAATTCCTTGCCGAACTTGTTGACCAGCGTCGGGTTGACGATCAACGCGCCGGGATGGGCGAGGTTGTTGGGGAAGGCGCCGAAGGGGTATTTCAGCGTCACCTTCACCGTGTAGTCGTCGACGATGTCGGTATGGTCGATCATCACGTAGATCGACTGGCGCTTGAGGTTGTTGGCGGGATTGCCGCCGCGATCGAAGCTGAATTTTACCACCGAGGCGTTGAACGGCGTGCCGTCGGGGAAGGACACGCCCTGGCGCAGCTTGAAGACGAATTCGGTGGCGGTGGCGTTCGCCGTGTAGCTCTCGGCGAGGCCCTGGACGAGCTTCATGTCGCGGTCGAGCTTGAACAGCCCCTCATGCGTCAGCCGCGCGACGGCCTGGGAGATGTTGTCGTTGAGGTCATGCGGATCGAGCCCGGTCAGGTTGTCCGACACCGCGACCACCAGATCGCCCGCGGCGCGGGCCGGCGTGGCGATGAACGGAGTGGCGGCGAACATCGCGGCGGCGGTCAGTAGTCCCGGTAGCATGCGGGGCAACAGGCGGGGCATGGTGCTCTCTCCTTGTTTGCTTGTTTTGTAGACGATGGGCGAAAATGCAGGGGCGGGCAACCGGCGCGTCAATACATCCCGCCGACCTGATGGCGGGCGACGAAATGGCCGGGGCCGACCTCGACCAGCGCGGCGACGACGGGGATGTCATCCGGCCGGCGCAGCGGGCTCGGCACCTCGCTGTCATCGAGCCCGTCATGCCTATTGCGCCGGGCGGGATCGGGCACCGGCACGGCGGCGAGCAGGCGGCGGGTATAGGGGTGCTGCGGGTCGCCGAACACGGCCTGACGCGGGCCGATCTCTACGATCTGGCCAAGATACATCACCGCCACCCGATGGCTGACCCGCTCGACCACCGCCATATCATGGCTGATGAAGAGATAGGCCAGCCCGAGCCGGGCCTGGAGGTCCATCAGCAGGTTCACCACCTGGGCGCGGATCGAGACATCGAGCGCCGCCACCGCCTCGTCGGCGATGATGAGGCTGGGCTCGGAGGCCAAAGCGCGGGCGATGCAGACGCGCTGGCGCTGGCCGCCCGACATTTCATGCGGGTAGCGGTTGGCGTGCTCGGGCAGCAGGCCGACCTGGCGCAGCAGCGCCTGCACCCGGGCACGCACCGCGGGGCCGGTGGCGAGCTTGTGGGTGTGGATCGGCTCGGCAATGGAGAAGCCGATGGTCAGGCGCGGATCGAGCGAGGCAAACGGGTCCTGGAAGACGAACTGCACAGCGCGGCGCAGGCGCTTCTCATTGGCGGAATTCAGGCGCGAGACGTCCTCACCATTCACCCGGATGGTGCCGCTGCGCGGTTCCTCCAGGCGAATGATGCTGCGCCCGGTGGTGGTCTTGCCGCAGCCACTTTCGCCGACCAGCGCCAGCGTCTCGCCAGGCGCCACGGTGAGGCTGACCTGCTCGGCGGCGTGGATGCGCCCGGCGAGGCGGAAGCCGCGCCGCACGTCAAAGCGGGTGGTCACCTTGTCAAGTTCCAGCACCGGCGCCGCCTCCCGCCGCACGGTATCCTGCGGGATGGCAGCCTCGCCGCGCCGCACGAAGGGCGCCGGCAACGGTTGGTCGGCCAGCGCGCCGAGCACGGGTACGGCATCGAGCAGCATCGCGGTGTAGGGGTGCTGAGGGGCGGCGAAGAGCGGGCCGATGTCGTTGGTCTCGACCACCTTGCCGTGCTGCATCACCACCACGCGGTCGGCCATTTCGGCGACCACGCCCATGTCATGGGTGATGAAAATCAGCCCCATGCCGAGCTCGCGCTGCAGGCCGCGCATCAGCCTGAGCACCTGGGCCTGCACGGTGACGTCAAGCGCGGTGGTCGGTTCGTCGGCGATCAGCAGGCGCGGGCGGCAGGACAGC
>CAIYPH010000774.1 GCA_903928045.1 uncultured Rhodospirillales bacterium | reverse complement strand
TGGCGGCGACGAAGCGGATGTTGGTTCGTCGCGGCTTGGTCTCGCCCACCCGCTGATAGGTGCCGGTCTGGATGAACCGCAGCAGCTTTGTTTGCAGCAGCGGGTCCATCTCGCCGAGCTCATCGAGAAACAGCGTGCCCCCATCGGCGCGCTCAGCGGCGCCCGCTTGGTCGGATATCGCCCCGGTGAAGGCGCCCTTGACGTGGCCGAAGATCACGCTTTCCAGCAGATCGCGCGGGATGGCACCGCAATTCAGGGCCACGAACTCCTTCGGCTTGCGTGGTCCCCGCCGGTGTACGGCTTCGGCGGTCAACTCCTTCCCGGTGCCTGATTCTCCGGTGATGAACACGCTGGCGCTGCTCTGCGCCGCGGCCTCGATGATACGGTAGACCGTCTGCATCGGCATCGAGCGGCCGACGAAGTCGCCGAATTCAGCCGGCTCCACCGTGCTCCGAAGGGTTTCAAGCTCGCGTTGCTGCGAGCGGCTTTTCATCGCGTTCTCGACTGTGGTGATCAGCCGGGTCTGGGCAAACGGCTTGACCAGATAGTCCAATGCGCCCGCCCGCACCGCACGCACTGCCATGGAGAGCGAGGCGTTGGCCGTTACCACCACCACGGCGGGGCTGGCTGGCCAGGTGACCACCTCCTCGAGGATGTCGATGCCTTCCATGTCCGGCAGCTTGAGGTCGAGCAGCACGCAGTCGATCGGGCGGCTGCGCAAGGCCGCGAGTGCGCTTTTGCCATCCGATACCACCTCGACCGCATGGTTCAGCGGTTCAAGCTGGATCTGCCAGGCGAGCGCAAGGGTCGGGCTATCCTCGACGATCAGAATGCTGCGCTTGGTGCTCATGACGACACATCCCCCGCGAGGAGCGACTCCAGCCACGCGATTCCGGCCGCGCTTACCTGTCGCAGCCGGGCGAACATCACTGACAGCGCCCGGGCCTCGCCCCGTTCCGCCGCGGTCTCGAGCGCGGCCGCGATAGTGGCAATCGCTGCCGCGCCGACGGTCGCCGCCGCACCCTTGATGGAATGGGCCTCGCGCTCCACCGCGTCCTGTGCGCCGGCCTTGATGGCGGCCTCAAGGTTCGCAAGCCTCTGGCGCAAATCCTCCAGGAACACCCGCACGATGCGATGGTAGACTGGGTTGTCCACCCCACCCCAGAGTGTGGTCACCAAATCGGTATCAATGGCTGGTGGTTCGGCGAGGCACCGCAGGATCGCCGCGCGCAGCCCGACGGCGTCGGTGGGCAGGCGCAGTTCGGCCGCGGCGCCGGGTAGGCTGCCGGCCCCGGCGCAGAGCGCCAGCACCGGAAGCGCCGCGCCGCAAGCCGCCTGGAGGCCCTCCGCGGCAGCCTGAGTCGCGTCGATCACCGCCAGGGTGAAGCCTCCCGCAGCGATCAGGGGAAGGGTTGAGCCATCACATCGCGCGGCCGTCACCGCAAAGCCCTCGCGCTCCAGGAGGGTCTCGAGGAACAGGCTCAGCGCGGGATCGTCCACCGCCAGGAGGGCGCGCCGGCCCTCCGCCCCAGTTCCTTCGGTGCCGCTCTCCCCATGCACGTGGGCCTCCTCCGAAAGTGATCGTGCGCCGTCACTGGCGCACGCCACTCATCGCATTTTCCGGCGTGCCACCGCCAGCCCTCTTCGTTGCGGAGCTGTCAATAGGCCCCCCGTGCGGTCAACACTGCGGGCACCGTGCGGGCGAGGATCGTCAGGTCGGTCCAGATGCTGCGACGATCGAGATACTCCAGGTCAAGCTCCATCTGGCGCTCGAACGGCAGGTCCGCCCGCCCGCTGATCTGCCACAGGCAGGTCAGACCAGGGCGCAGGCCAAGTCGCAGGTGATGCTCGGGGCGGTAGCGCGCCACCTCATGCGGGAACTGCGGGCGCGGCCCGACCAGCGACATGTCGCCGATCAGCACGTTCCACAGCTGCGGCAATTCGTCGATCGACGTGCGGCGCAGATAGTAGCCCACCGGGGTGACCCGCGGATCGCGCCGCAGCTTGAATGTCACCCCATCCGCGCCGTGTTGGTTTTCGCGCAGCAGCGCGGCCCGGCGGGCATCCGCGTCAACATACATCGAGCGAAACTTCAGGAGGCTGAAATGCCGGCCATCCTTACCCACCCGCGTCTGCTTCAAGAGCGCCGGGCCGGGCGAGGTGGCGCGCACCAGGAGAATGCTGAGCAGCAGGAGCGGCGAGATCAGCACCAGGCCACACGCCGCGCCGACAATATCGAGGGCCCGCTTGCAGGCGAGGTCGGCGCGGCGCGCCGCAGGGGTCAGGGCCGTCGCTACCGCGCGCGCGACGAAAATGGGGTTCCCGAGCACGTAACGGCGCCACATGCGTGCCGGTTCCTGGTAGAGCCGGTAGGTCCATTCCATGCCAGTGCGACGCAGGGCGAGCGGCGCGCGGGGGATGCGGCCGGAGAGGAAGTCGAACAGACCGCCGACCCCCATGGTCAACCCGGCATCGAGCTTCGGCGCCACCCGCTCCAGCCAAGTGTCCTGCATCGGCACGCCCATGGCGACCAGCACAACATCGGCCCCGGAGGCGTTGATCGCGTCGATCACCCCTTGCTCGGCGTCCGGTTGGAAGTAGCCGTCCGCCACGCCGGCGATCCGCAGGCCCGGGCAGAGACGTGTGAGCTCCGCCGCCGCCGCGCCGGCCACGCCCGGCCGGCCGCCCAGCAGGAACACGCTGCGCCCCGCGGCCGCCAGCCGCCGGCCCAGCGCCGGCACCAGATCGGTGCCATTCAGGTTCGCCGCGATCCGCCGCTTCTGCATGCGCGCCGCGAGCGCGATACCAGAGCCGTCAGGCAGGATCGCGTCGGCCTCTTCCAGAGCGCTGCGGTATTGCCAATCCGAGGCGGCGATGTTCACGCAATGGGCGTTGAGGAAGGCAACGCGGGTGCGCTGGCCGGTCTCGAGCCGGGCGCACAGCCAGTCCAGGGCACTGTCCACGGTCGTGTTGGCCACGGACAGGCCGAACAGCTTCAGGCTCGGCAATCCCGCCAGTGTCGGCGAGGACGTGGTGGGCTGCTGGCGCAGGTAGGGGAAGTAGTCGAGCATTTTGGGCCTCCGAGGTTCGTCTCGGGGGCTCTTCCGCACATGGCGTGCCGCGGCGCTAAGTCCTTAACAAGACGTGAATTCTGCTGAGCCGGCCCAATCGGCTTAACCGCTTGGCGTTGCAAAATGGGAGGGTTGGCCCTCCCACAATGACCAGGCGTGGCAAAATGGGAGACAAATTCCGCCCCGGTAGCCATGCCATGTGCCAGCGGTTCCCCGTAACCCGCTGAAATCGCCAAATTATCGAAAATGCCAGGCAACTGGCGCGCGGTTTGTAAGGAACGGGGTGACCCCGATGCGAGGAACCGCGAATGGCCCAGTCTATCGACGCCACCTACCCTGAAGCGCCGCTATTCACGATCGTGATGCCGGCCTATCGGGCCCGCGCCACCATCGCCGAGGCGATCGCCAGCGTATTTGCGCAAACCGAACCGTCGTTTGAACTGATCATCGTGGATGACGGCTCACCGGATGACGTGGCGGCCGTCGCCGCCGAGGTGGCCGGCGGTGATCCCCGGGTGCGGATCATCCGGCAGGCCAATGCCGGGCCCGCCGCGGCGCGCAACCACGGGATCGCGGCCGGCACCGGTGTCTTGATTGCCTTCCTCGATGCGGATGATCGCTGGGCGGCCGGCCACCTTGCGGCGCATGCCAAGGCCTTCGCCGCCGCGCCGGAACTCGGCGTCTCCTTTGGCCGCATCCGCTTCTACGATGCTGAACTGCGCCATCCCGGCCGGAGTTCGGCCCATGTCGCGCGCCTCCGCCTGGCGCAGGCCCTCGGTGAGAATGCGATCTGCACCACCTCCAACCTCACCGCCCGCCGCGCGACGTTCGACGCGGTCGGCGGCTTTGACACCGCGTTGTTCCATGCCGAGGACCAGGAATGGGTCGCGCGCCTGCTGGCCGCCTCGGAGTGGCAGGTGCGCGGGCTCGATGCCGTGCTGGTCGATTACCGCACGTCCGCCGGTGGTCTTTCTGCCGACCTCGACGCGATGCGGGCGGGTTGGCGGGCGATGGTGGACCGGGTCCGCATCCATGCGCCGGTCCAGGTGGCCCGGGCGGAGGGCGCCGCGGGGGCGTTGCACGAGCGGTATCTCGCCCGCCGCGCGCTGCGCACCGGTCAGCCCGCCGGCCGCGCGGTGCATCACCTCGCCGCGGCCCTGCGTCTGAGCCCCGCGGCCCTCTTCGCCAACGACGCCCACCGCACGGTGATGACGATGGCCGGAACCGTGGCCGCCTGCCTGCTCCCGGCCGCGACCATCCGCGCCGCGCTTGCCCGCTGATCTCATACCAACAGGAACCCCAGCCATGACCCATCCCACGTCCCCCACGGTGAGCGTCGTCATGCCGGTCTACAACGTCGAGCGCTTCGTGGTGCAGGCGGTGCGCTCGGTGCTCGACCAAACCTTCACCGATTTCGAGCTCATCATTGTCGATGACGGCAGCCCGGACGGCAGCATCGCGCTGTGCGAGGCGATCGCCGACCGCCGCATCCGCATCATCCATCAGGCCAACCGCGGCCTGGCCGGCGCGCGCAACCCCGGCATCGCCTTCGCCCGGGGCGAGTTCGTCGCCCTGCTCGATTCCGACGACGCGTGGGCGCCCGAGAAACTCGCGCGCCATGTCGCCCATCTCCGCGCCAATCCCGCGGTTGGCGCCGTCTATGCCGGCTCGATCCTGATCGACGATGACGGCCAGCTTCTCCCGGTCCGCCAGCGCCCGCTGCTCGGGCTGGCCAGCGCGCGCAATGTGTTCTGCGGCCAGACCATCCTCAACGGTTCGGCGCCGGTGTTCCGTCGCGCCGCCCTGGAGGACGCCGCGCTGCCGGCCGATAGCGAGGGCCGCGTGCGCTATTTCGATGAAACCCTGCGCCGCTCCGAGGATGTCGAATGCTGGACCCGCATCGCCCTGCAGACGAATTGGGGTTTCGAGGGGATCCAAGGCGATCTCACCTATTACCGCATCAGCGCCGCCGGACTTTCGGCCGACGTCATTCGCCAGCTCGCCTCCTGGGAGGTGGTCTACGACAAGGTCGCGGCCTATGCGCCGGAGTTCATCGCCCTGCATGGCGGCGAGGCGCGGGCGCGCGAGCTCCGCTATCTCGCCCGCCGCAGCTTTCATATGCGCGAGCGTGGCCTCGCCCTGCATCTCGCGATGGAGGCGCTGCGCACATGGCCCCGCCTGTTGTGGCGCGAACCGCGCAAGACCACGCAGACCATCGGCGCCTGCGCGGTGCTCCGTCTGCTTCCCGAGCAGTTCTTCAACACCATCGCGCGCGCGCTTGGCGCCCCGGTGGCACCATGAGCACGTCGAAAGTGAAGCAGGTCCTGCATCTGATCGACGATGCGGGCCTCGGCGGTGTGATGCGCGTGCTGGTTGACCAGCTTCCCCGGCTGTCGGCCGGATGTGAGCACGAGATCCGCCACGTCGATGCGCGGTGGCGCCTGCCGTCCACTTTGCAGGCGGATGTGGTGGTGGTGCATTTCACCCTCTCCTGGTCGAAGCTGCCCTTCCTCGCGGCGCTGCGCCGGCGTGCCGGCGGGGCGCGAATCGTGCTGGTCGAGCATAGCTACACCGAGGCCTATGAGCGGTTGCGCGTTCCATCCCGCGGCCGGTTCCGCGCCATGCTGCGCCTGGCCTACGCCGCCGCGGATCGGGTGGTCGCGGTATCGCATGCCCAAGGCAGTTGGATCCGCGCCGCCAAGCTCGCGCGCTGGGGCAGGTTGGTCGAGATCCCGCAGGCCTGCGACACCAGCGTTCTCGCGGAGCTTCCCGCCCTCGCATCAGGCCGCAATGGCCCACTCCGCCTCGGCGCCTATGGCCGCTATGCGCCGCAGAAGGGCTTCGACACCCTCATCACCGCGATGCGCCAGATCCCGCCCGAGGTAGCAACCCTCCGCCTCGCCGGCTACGGGCCCGATCAGGCGGCGCTCGAAGCGCTCGCCCAGGGCCTGCCGCATGTCCAGATCGGCGGCCCGATCGATGGCCCGGCCGGGTTTCTCGCCGAGATCGACGCCGTCGTGATCCCATCCCGGTGGGAAGCCTATGGGTTGGTCGCCGCCGAATCCCGCGCCGCCGGCCGGCCGGTGCTGGCCGCCGGCACCGATGGTTTGCGCGAGCAGGTATCGCCGGAGTGCGGCGCCCTGTTTGCCGCCGACGACCCGGCCGCTCTCGCCGGCGCGGTGCGCGACCTGGCGTCGCGCGACCTGGTGGCGATGGGCGCCGCCTGCCGCCGTTCGGTGCGGGGGGCGCTCGACACCACGGTGGCGCAGTGGGACGAGCTGTTCCGTGGACTCGGTCTCTCCTGCGCGGCGAAGGCGGCCTGAGCGATGCCGATGTCCATCATTCGCGAACGGCTCTCCGGCCGCTTCGTCCGCAATCTCGGCTCGCTCGGCGGCGCCCAGCTCGTCATGCGGCTGTCCCGCCTCGCCGCCACCGTGCTCCTCGCGCGGGTGTTGTCCCCCGTTGACTACGGCCTCGCCGCGGTGGTGCTGACCGTCTACGAACTGGTGGCGTTGTTCACCCGCAATGGCATCTCGGCCAAGGTGGTGCAGGCGGACGCGCGAGATGTCGAGCGGGTGGCGCGCACCGCGCATACATTGACGTGGATCATCTGCGGAACCCTGGTTGTGGTGCAGGCCGCCGTCGCCGTGCCGGTGGCCTGGTACTATGGCCATCCCGAACTCGCCATGCCGGTGGCGCTGATGGGGCTGATCTACCTGGTCACCCCGCTGTGCAACATCCAGGCGGCGTTCCAGCAGCGGGACGGGCGGATGGGCCGCATCGCCGCGACCGGGGCGATCCAGGTGGTCACCGACAACATCCTCACCGCCATCCTGGCGCTGCTCGGCATGGGCATGTGGGCGATCATCCTGCCGAAGCTGCTCGTGGCGCCGATCTGGATGATCGGCGTGCGCACCGGCCATGCCTGGCGCCCCGCGCCGGGCTGGAGCCTCGACGGCTGGCGCGACATCGCCCGTTTCAGCCGCAGCGTCCTCGGGGTGGAACTCCTCGCCACCCTGCAGGCCAATATCGACAACGTCATCGTCGGCGCCGTGCTCGGCACCGAGGCGCTCGGCGTCTACTACTTCGCCTTCAACGCGGGGCTTGGCATCACGCTCGGCCTGGTCACCGCCATGGGCGTCGCGGTCTACCCGCATCTCTGCGAGGTGCGCACCGACCGCGCGGCGCTGACCACCCGCTATTGGGCGACGATGCGCACGCTCGGCGCGCTGGTCGTACCGATCATATTGGTGCAGGCCCTGCTGGCGCCGATCTACGTGCCGATCGTGTTCGGTGCGCGTTGGGAGCCTGCCGTGCCGGTGCTCATGCTGATCTGCCTGTCGGCCCTCCCGCGCCCCTTCGCGATGGTGACGTCGCAGCTGTTGAAGGCGGTCGGCCGACCGGAGGTCGAGCTGCGCTGGCAGGCCGCGCAAACCGTGGTGCTGGTGCTTGCCATCGCGGTCGGCACCAGGTTCGGCATCATTGGGGTGGCCGCGGCCATTCTGTGTGTCCAGGCCGCCGGGATGACGGCCTATCTGCTTACCGCGCCGCGCCCGTTCGTGAACGGCGTTCGGCCGTTCGGCCATCGCGAGCACGCGCCCACCGTCCCGGATCGCGCGGCGCTCACGCTGATCGCCGACGAAGAGGGGTTACTGGCTCTCCGCGAAGAGTGGGACGACCTGTGGAGCCGCGCCGCGCATCCGCACGTTTCGCAGGGTTTCGCGTGGTGCCTCGCGGGATGGCGGACGACCGGCAAGCCGCGCGGCCGCCGCTTGTGCGTCGCCGTGATGCGTGAGGCCGGCCGAGTGGTGCTGATCTGGCCGATGACCTGCCATGACCGCTCCGGCTTCACGGTCGCGCGCGCGCTCGGCGCCGAGAGCAGCGAATATGCCCCGGTGCTGGTCGAAGCCGGGGCCGACGCTGGCAATCGCGTCGCCATCGCCTGGTCGTTCCTGCGCCGGGCCAGTGGTGCCGACGTGCTGAACCTGCCGTTCGCCTTCCAGGGCGCCGCCGACCACGACACAGTCGCGGCGACGATGACGATGCGGGTGGCCGATGCTCTGCCGGCGCCACGCGCGGTCTTCGGCGCCGGCGGATGGGAGGCCTATTGGCAAAGCCGCAGCGGCAATCTGCGCCGTGGTCTGACGCGCCGCCGTCGCCGGCTGGCCGAAAGCGGCGTGGTGCGCCTTGAATGGATCGAGGATCCCACCGAGTTCGCCCGTCTGGCGGATTGGGCGCTCGCCCGCAAACGGGAGTGGATGGCGCATAACCATCTGGCCAACGACTTCATCTGCACTTCGGAATACCGGAACTTCCTTCTCGCCATGGCCGCCCGCGCGGGCGAGACGACCGGCCTTCGCCTGCTGGTGCTTCGGCTCGACGGCCTCCCGATCGCGGTCAAGATCGGTTGCGTGGACGGCTCCCGCTTCGAGGGGTTCATCACCACCTACGATCCTGCGTTTGCCGCGCTGTCGCCGGGGCAGGTCATTCTCGCGGATTGCCTGGAATGGTGCGCCCGCAACGGCCTGGACTACGATTTCCGTATCGGCGACGAGGCCTACAAGCAGGATTGGGCGACCGAAGATCACCTGGTGCGCAGCTTCAGGGTCGCCAACAGCCTGCGCGGCGCCCTGATGCTTCGGGTGGATGATCTGAGGTCGGCGGCACGGGACTTGCAGAACAGACTGCGCAGCCGCCTGCCGGCGGCATGGTGCCAACGGCTCAAATCGCTGCTGGCGCGCCCGCGTGTTCCCGTTGCCTTGGAGGTACCCAACAATGCCTGACCCCGGATTGCCACGCGGCGGCCTCTTGGGGCGACGGCTGCTCTGCGCCGGCCTCGCCAGCGCGGCGGTTCCCCGCTCCGCCAGCGCCGCATCGGTGTTGCGCGAAGATGTCCGCACAGCCGGGCTGGTCGGCACCCTGTTCATACCGCCCCGGCCCACCGGCCTGCCGGCGGTGGTCAGCCTCGCGGGCGCCATGGGCGGATTGTGGGAGGCACCGGCCAAGGCGCTGGCCGATGCGGGTTTCCCCGCGCTGGCGCTGGCGACGCACAACTACGAGAACCGGCCGCCGCGGCTGCACTTGCTCCCGGTGGAATATGTGCTCTCCGCGGTTGCCTGGTTGCGTGCCCGCGCCCGGCCGGCCAAGGGCCTGGTGGCCCTGCGCGGCTGGTCGCGCGGGGGCGAGCTCGCACTGCTGGCGGCTTCGCTGTCCCCGGACGTCAACGCGGTGATCGCCTACGCGCCGCGCTGCTATGTCGGGCGCGAACAGGACAAACCGAACAATTTCATCGACCCCAATGCCGCCGCCGCCTTCACGTGGCGGGGTGCCCCGGTGGATGGCGTGCCGCTGCCGGAGCGGATGCGTGCGGATCCCCAGCATCCCAGCTTCGAGGATCTGCACGGTATCGCGGTGGAAGCCATCGCCGGGCCGGTGATGCTGGTGTCAGGCCAGGCCGATACCGGCCTCGCCGGCACCACGCCGGTATTCAGCTGTACCCAGGCGATGCGCCGGCTCCAGCTTTTCGCATCCCCGTACCGCCGCCTCCACCTCAACTACCCCGACGCCGGTCACACCATCGCCGGCCCGCCGCCCTTCGCCGGACCGGCCGAGGATGGTGGCAGCATCGAGGGTGACGCCGCCGCCATCGCCGCCTCCTGGCCCCGCGCGCTCGATTTCCTCCGCTCCCTGCCGACCGCCTGACCCCGATGACCCCCGAGAGTCCAATATGAACACGCATCCCGATATGAACATCCTGATCGTCGCCATCGAGAGCGGCCGCTGGGGCCCGGCGCGGCTGCCCCGCGAACTGGCGCGCGCCGGGCTTTCGGTGGCCGCGCTTTGCCCGGCGGGCAACCCGCTGGCGGCGTCCGGCAGCATTGCGCACCATTTCGACCTCCCGGCCGGCCGATCGGCCCGGCGGTTGGCCGCGGCGTTGGCCGAGGCGATCG
>CAIYPH010000773.1 GCA_903928045.1 uncultured Rhodospirillales bacterium | reverse complement strand
GACCCGATCGACATCATGATCGCCTCCAACCCCAACGTGGCGCCCGAGGCGGCCGCTGCGTTGCGCAAGCTCTACGGGCTCGATCAGCCCTTGATGATGCGCTACTGGCGCTGGCTGACTGCGGCGCTTGGCGGCGATTTCGGCTATTCGCGCACCCATTCGCAGCCCGTGCTGCACATGCTGCTGCCGGCGCTGGGGCAGACCTCGAAGCTGATGATTTCGAGCTTCGTGATCTCCGTCATCCTCTCCTTCGCGCTCGGCATCATGGCCGCGCGCAAGCCGGGCGGGCTGGCGGACGGCATCATCAGCCTGCTCGCCTTCGCCGGCATTTCGGTGCCGGTGTTCTGGCTGGCACTGATGATGATCCTGGTGTTCGCCGTGCAGCTCCACTGGTTCCCCGCCAGCGGCATCTCCAATGTCGGCGATGGCAGCCTGCGCGACCAGTTCATGCATTTGGTGATGCCGGTCACCACCCTCGCGCTCGCCACCACCGGCGGCTTCACCCGCTTCGTGCGCGCCAGCATGATCGAGGTGCTGCGGCTCGATCTCGTGCGCACCGCGCGTGCCAAGGGGGCCGGGGAGGGGCGGGTTGTGCTGATCCACGCCTTCCGCAACGCGCTGATCCCGGTCGTGACCGTGATGGCGCTCAGCTTCGGCGTGCTGTTCAACGGCGCCCTGCTCACCGAGACGATGTTCGCCCAGCCCGGCATGGGGAAGATGATTTACGACGCCATCCTCGGCAACGACTTCAACCTGGCCCTCTCTGGGCTGCTCTTCGCCACCCTGGTGACGCTGGCGAGCAACCTCGCCGCCGACCTCGCCTATGGCTGGCTCGATCCGCGGATTACGCTGCAATGAGTGCGTCGTTTATGCGCGCCGAAGCCGCCGTCAGCCCTTGGCAGCTGCGCTGGCGGCGTTTCCGCAAGCATCGGGCGGGGATGGCGAGCCTCGTGGTGCTCGCTTTGCTCGTGCTGTTCGCGCTGGCAGCCTTCCCCGTCCGCCACTTCACCGGGCTCGACCCCGACGCCACCGATCTCTTCGCCCGCTTCGATCCGCCCTCCGCCGTCCACTGGCTTGGGCGTGACGAGGCGGGGCGGGACGTGCTGATGCGCCTCATGGTCGGCGGCCAGATGTCGCTGCTGGTCGGTGTCCTCGGCACCGGTATCGGCGGCTGCTTCGGTCTGCTCATCGGCGTCTGCGCCGGGTATTTCGGCGGCAAGCTCGATGCCGTCCTGATGCGCTTCACCGACGGCATGATCGCCCTGCCGCTGCTGCCGCTGCTGATCGTGCTCGGCGCCGTCGATCTCCCCAAGCTCGGCTTCTCCTCCGAATTCGCCCGCTCCGGCGCCGCCGGATTCTGGCGCATCGTCATCATCATCTCCATCGTCGACTGGACGGCGATCGCCCGCCTGGTCCGCGCCGCCACCATCGCCATCAAGGAACGCGACTTCGTGCGCGCCGCCCGCGCCGCCGGCGCCGGCGCCCCCTACACCATGGCCGCCCACGTGCTGCCCAACGTCGCGACCCCCATTATCGTCGCCTTCACGCTCACCGTCGGCCGCGTCATCCTGTTCGAAAGCGTGCTGAGCTTCCTCGGCTTCGGCATCGTCCCGCCCACCCCCTCCTGGGGCAATATGCTCAACAACGCCCAGGAACTGGTGATCTCCGCCCCTGCTTTGGCCTTCTACCCGGGCATGCTGATCTTCATCACCGTCATCGCCGTCAACTTCCTCGGCGACGGCCTCCAACACGCCTTCGACCCGCGCTCGGAGAAATAGGCCGCGGCGGTGGGTGGGAAGGGAAGGCGAGGGGGCGCTG
>CAIYPH010000772.1 GCA_903928045.1 uncultured Rhodospirillales bacterium | reverse complement strand
TCAACGGCTGGGACGATCCGCGCATGCCCTCGATCGCCGGCCTGCGCCGCCGCGGCGTGCCGGCCGCCGCCATCCGCGATTTCGCCGGCCGCATCGGGGTGGCGCGGGCCTATTCGGTGGTGGATTACGCGCTGCTGGAACACTGCATCCGCGAGCAGTTGAACCGCTCGGCGCCGCGGCGCATGGCGGTGCTGCGGCCGTTGAAGGTGGTGATCGAGAATTATCCGGAAGGGCAGACCGAGACGCTGCCGGCGGTGAACCATCCGGATGATCCCGAGCAGGGGATGCGCGAGATCACCTTCGGGCGGGAGATCTATGTCGAGCGCGACGACTTCATGGAGGATGCGCCCAAGAAGTTCTACCGGCTTTCGGTGGGGCGCGAGGTGCGGCTGCGCTACGGGTTCTTCATCACGTGCACGGGCATCGTGAAGAACGAGGCCGGCGAGGTGGTGGAACTGCGCTGCACCTATGATCCGGCGACCCGCGGCGGCAATGCGCCGGATGGGCGCAAGGTGCAGGCGACCATTCACTGGGTGGAGGCCACCACGGCGGTGCCGGCGGAAATCCGCCTCTACAACCAGTTGTTCACCCGGCCGGACCCGGGGGCAGCGGGCGATATTTTCGCCGATCTCAACCCGGATTCGCTGGAAGTGCTGAGCGGCGCCCTGGTGGAGCCGGCGCTGGCTGCGGCCAACACGGCGGAGACGGTGCAGTTCGAGCGCACCGGGTATTTCTGCCCGGACCCTGACAGCACCTCGACGCGGCTGGTGTTCAACCGCACAGTGGGCTTGCGCGATACATGGGCCAAGGTGAAGGCCGGTTAAGGGAGCGTTCCATGCGGCACAAGATCGCGAAAGTCGACGTTCATCTCGTTTCCTACCAGGTGGCCAGCGGCTTCGCCGATGCCACGCGGACGGTGGAGACGGTGGGCTACACGGTGGTGCGGGTCACCACCGATCAGGGGCTGGAAGGGCTCGGCATCACCTATCACGAGGTGGGCGGCGAGGCGACGGTGGCGCTGATCCGCCACAATATCGCGCCGCGGCTGATGGGGCGGGACCCGTTCGAGACCGAGGCGCTGTGGCAGGAATTCTTCGGCTATCTGCGCGGCGTCGGCCGTAAGGGGCTGACGTTCTGCGCGCTGAGCGCGATCGACATCGCGCTGTGGGATTTGAAGGGCAAGATCCTCGACATGCCGCTCTACCGGCTGCTGGGCGGCAATCGCACCTCGGTGCCGGTCTATAGCAGCGGCGGCTGGACCTCCTATAGCGACGAGGCGCTGGTGGCGGAGATGGTCGACATGGTCGGCCAGGGCTACCGGATGATCAAGTTCAAGGTGGGCGTGGAGGGCGGGCACAACCCGCGGCGGGACCGGCTGCGGGTGCAGAAGGTGCGCGACGCGGTGGGGCCGGAGATCAAGCTGCTGCTGGATGCCAATAACTGCTGGGATGCGGCGACCGCGGCGCAATTCGCCAACTCCATCCGGGAGTGCGACATCTTCCTGTTCGAGGAGCCCGTCTTCGCCGACGACATCCCCGGCCTCGCCCGCTTCCGCCGCGCCACCGATATTCCGCTGGCGACCGGGGAGCATGAATACACCAAATGGGGCGTGCGGGACCTGCTGCTGGCCGAAGCCGCCGACATCGTGCAGGCCGATGGCGCGCG
>CAIYPH010000771.1 GCA_903928045.1 uncultured Rhodospirillales bacterium | reverse complement strand
GGCCGATGATGGGGAGGATGGCGAATTTGCCGACGAGGTCCTTGTAGCGCGCATCCTCGGGGTGCACGGCCACCGCAGTGTCGCCGAGCATGGTTTCGGGGCGGGTGGTGGCGACGGTGATGAAGCGGTCTTCTTCGCCGTCAATGGGGTAGGTGATGTGCCAGAGATTGCCGCGGACCTCCTGGTTCTCCACCTCGAGGTCGGAGATGGCGGACTGGAACTTGGGGTCCCAGTTCACCAGGCGGCGATCGCGGTAGATCAGGCCCTGCTTGTAGAGGGTGACGAAGACTTCGCGGACGGCGGCGGAGAGGCCGTCATCCATGGTGAAGCGTTCGCGCGGCCAGTCGAGCGAGGCGCCGAGGCGGCGGAGCTGGCGGGTGATGGTGCCGCCTGATTCGCCCTTCCACTGCCAGACGCGTTCGAGGAATTTCTCGCGGCCGAGGGCCTGACGGGTGGTGCCTTCCTCGGCCAGCAGGCGCTCCACCACCATCTGGGTGGCGATGCCCGCATGGTCGGTGCCGGGCTGCCAAAGCGCATCGCGGCCGCTCATCCGCCGCCAGCGGATCAGCGTGTCCTGGATGGTGAAGGTGAGCGCATGGCCCATGTGAAGGCTGCCGGTGACGTTCGGCGGCGGGATCATGATGGTATAGGGCGCCGCGTTGCTGTCAGGCTTGGCGGCGAAGGCGCCTTCCCGCTCCCAACCTTCGTAGAGGGAGGCTTCGGTTTCGCCGGGGATGTAGGTCTTGTTCAGCATGGGTGTACTCGCTCGGGGGTTGCACCCGGGCAAGCCGAATGCGGAACGGATGATGGATCAGGAGACGCCGCGGCCTACGACGCGTTCGATTTCGGCCCGTACCAGGCGCTCGACGACCGGCTGAAGGTTGGTATCGAGCCACTGCTTGAGCAGGGGGCGGATTTCCTCGCGCACCAGATCCTCGATGGTGGGGCCGCCGCGGTAGACGGAAACCTGTTCGCGCTCGGCGATCAGGGTGCGAAGTAGTCCGCCCATGGAGGATGCGACAGCTGCCTCGGTCTCTGGCGCAAGGAGGCCGCCGGAGACGAGGGGCTTGCCCGGAGTTGGCGGCGCGATCGGCTCACTCACAGGTGGCGCCACCACGGGTACTGGTGTTGGTGCCAGTGGCTCGGCGACCATCATCGAGGCGTCAAGATCCAGAACGTTGTCTTCCGGCTTGTTGGGCTCGCCGGCAGATTCCGTGGTTGCGGGCGACTCATCCTCACTCAGGATGCGACGGATCGACGCGAGGATGTCCTCCATCGAGGGATCGGCCGCGGCGCCGGCTGGAGGAGGTGTTGGGGTGCCGCTCATGCCTGTTTCCTCAGCGTGAGGGCTGGTCGGTCGCGTAGTCGCCGGTTCCGATCAGACGGTTGCGCACTGCCTTATAATAGGCGGTCTCGTCGTAGAGCGGGACGCCGAGAGCAAGATCCCGGGCAGTGAGACGCCCGACACCAGACGCGACCTGATACGACGCGCTGACGAGATTAGCCAGGTTCTGCACGAGGGTCGTGCGCGAGGTGAGGAGTGCCTGCTCCGCATTGAGAACATCAAGCGTTGTCAAACTCCCGACGAGAGCTTGGCGTTGCACGCCTTCCAGGGCAACCTCGTTCGCGGCGATTTGGCGGCGCGTGCTTTCGATCGCCGCCTTGGCGGCACCATAAGTCGACCATGCTGCGGCAACCTGCTGGACAGCCGTTCCGCGTGACGCCTCGAGCTTTTGGCGGGTGACGATCTGAGCCTGCTTGGCCTGGCGGATCGCGGCGTATTCGGCGCCACCCTGATAGAGGGGGAGCGACAAGATTGCGGTTATCGAACCAGTGTTGGCCTGAAGGTTCTTGGCAGTGGTGTCCTCACTGCGGCCGTAGGAAGCCTGAAGGCTGAGTGTGGGCATCAGCCGCGCAAACTGCGCATCGAAGTTGTCCTTCGCCGCCGCATCGTCGAACAAAGCCGCCACAACGGTAGGATTGTTCGTCCGCGCCAAAGATTGAGCCTGTTCAAGCGTGCGAACCGGCAGCTTCAGCGGTTGCGGCTCTATCAGGGTACCGGGCAAGGCGCCGACGGTGTTACGAAACGTCGCGCGCGCGGTTTGCAAATTGCCCTCGGCCGTTTGCCGGTTAGCGGTGGCGCCGGCGAGTGCAGCTTCGGACTGCGCAACGTCGGTGCGCGTTAACTCGCCAACGCGGAATCGGTCATTGGTCGCGATCAGTTGCTGGGACAGGACCTGCTCGTTGCTCTGGTTGAGGGCGAGCAACTGGGTGGCCTGGATCACACCAACATAGGCCTGCACAGCGGCGAGCAAGGTGGCCTGCTCCTGTGCGAGCAATCGGCCCCGCTCGGCCATGACCTGGTTTTCAGCCTTATTCGTTGCGGCCTTGGTCGCTCCGCCGCTGTAGAGTTGCTGCGTCGCGGTTACCGTCTCGGAGTTTAGTCCACGATCGACCATCTGCCGGGTCGTGCGTGTTGGGAGGAAGGCGTGGGTGATGCGGTTGTCGTTGGCGTAACCAGCGTTAGAACTCACCGTTACTGTCGGCCTCCAGCCTGCGAGGGCGCCGGCCACGTTCTCGTCCACCGCGCGAACATTGGCACGTTCCGCAAGAAGGGTTCCATCGGTCGAGTAGGCCAGCGCAAGCGCCTCGGCTAATGTCCGAGGCCCGCTATTAGCCGGGGCGGGCTTCGCTTGTGTCTGCGCCGCGCCGGATTGCGCCCAAGCTACCGGGCTGAGCGCAGTCTGGGCCGCAAGAGCGATGCAAAACGCCACTCCAGCAACACGCCCGACACTGCTTCCACGCTGCTTCATCTGTCCGAATCCCGTCTTGGCGTCAAAGTTCATGCTTACAGATGTGCCACAGCTTGCTGCGCTGCGCCATGGATCAATGGCGTGCTCGACACGTTCATCCGCCGGCTCCGGTCAGAACACAAAACCGGCGGCACGGCGGAATGCCGGCAGGACGGGTGTCGCGCAGTCGAACAACGGCTGAAGGGAGAGGCTTGTGCCGACACGCAAGCCGATGACGGCCTGCGCGGTGCGCCCATCTCCACAGTGGATGCCAATGAAACGGCCACCGTTTGGCTTGACCTGGTCAGCTAGGGACACGGGGATTGCCTCTACGGCGCCTTCGAGCATGACAACGTCATACGGTCCGCCAGACGCCCAGCCACCCGATGCCGGCCCCTCGAAAATCGTGACCGAGGTGCCGGCGAGCGCGGCGCGCGCGATAGAGATGAGGGCCTTGTTGTCCTCAACTGCGGTCACCGCGGCCCCGCAAGCGGCCATCAGCGCCGCGCCATAGCCGGTGCCACTGGCCACCACGAGCACCCGTTCGCCCACTTCAACCGCGGCGGCCTGCACGAGGCGGGCGATCACCATGGGCTCAATTAGGACCCGCCCATGGCCCAGCGGCACATCTTCATCCGCATAGGCCAGTGCGGCGGAGGCTGCGGGAACGAAGTTTTCGCGCGGGATCGTCCGCATCGCATCGAGAATGCGGCGATCGTTCACCTTGTTCGGGCGAACCTGGCTGTCGACCATCATCGAGCGGGCAACAGAGAAATCGGTGGAATTCATGTGTTTGGTCCGAACCGGCTGGCAGAGGCACTGTTATAGGATGCGGGTTTACGCTTCGCAAAGGGTGTAGCGGCCGCATCGACTAGTGCCGCCCACCACAATGGCGCTGAAAATGCGCGACAGGTTTGCCCGACGAGACTTGACCGCAGGGCATTGTGGGGTCGATAAGCCCGGCATTGGCCTCGAGGTCCGGTGGCAGAGTGGTGATGCAGCGGACTGCAAATCCGCGAATGTGGGTTCGATTCCCGCCCGGACCTCCAGGCCAGTGTTCCCATATTTTTATTTGTTTGACCTCCCATCTTGCGTGAGCGCAGTGGTGGCGCTTTCCTCGACAAGTTCGAGGATGAACCCCATCGGAGTGAGAAGGAACACCACCCGTCGCCCCCCGAACGCGGCCGCCGGGCGCGGGGCGGAGGTTGGTACGCAACGCTGCCGCCGCAGGCGCCTCAGCTCCGCGTCGATATCGGAGGCCAGATAGGCGACGTGATTTAGGATGTTCACCCCGGCTGCCAGCGAGCGCTCCACCGGGTTGCCGTCCCCGAACGGTGCCACCAACTCATAGCGAATGCCCGATTTGTCTAGCCCGAACTGGATGCGCACCTTGATGAGAGGGTCATCGACTGGAACCGTCCATGAGTGGATAGGCAGCAGAGACGCCAGCCGCTCGCGGCCCTCGTCGAGGTCACGCACGAAAAGGCCGATGTGGTCGAACTTCATTCTCGGTATAGCTCCGGTGATGGGAGGCAGCGCGAATCCACGCGAACTTCGAAAAACTGTTACTAAGTAAGGTGATGTTCACGCTTCCGGGGTGGGGCTGGACAGGCTAGCTTACTATCTCACTTCATATCTCCCGCAAGGACCGTTTCATGACGCGACCGGAAATCTTATCCCGCATCCAGAAGGTCGCGGCCGAGACATTCGGATGCTTGCCTGAGCAGATGCAGGAGACGACCGTCGCTGCGGATATCGAGAAATGGGACTCGCTGCGGCACCTTATCTTCATCAGCGGTATCGAGCAGGAATTCACAATAGAGTTTGATATGGATGCGATCACCAAACTCACGAATGTGGCTGACCTCATCAGCCTCGTGGCGACGCTGACGGCATGAACAAGCCCGTCATCATTGGCGCGGGTAGCTGCATCATCCAGGCGGTTCTGCAGCAATTCGCTCTGATCCCAGGGTTACGTGACAAGGCTGAGCTGCATTTGTCCCAGGTAACCGGTGGTGGACGCGAGCCCGTGCCGCAAGACCTCCTTTCGCGCGCCGTCATCGTCATCGAGGAGGCCGCGCCTTGGCAAGGGGCTGGCACGTTGTGGACCGAGGAACGCGCTCTGTTACCGGAGGCATGCACGACCGTCACTGTTCCGACGCTGCATTTCAATAGCCTCTGGCCGCTGATGACCGAGGACCCGCGCAATGTTCCTGAACCCGGTGCGCCTTACGGCCGCCTCCCCTTTGGCATGGGAGACCGCCTAGGGCTGCGTCTGTTCCAGAACTTGCCCGATCTCTCCTCGCGGCGGAAAGCCTACCATGGCACCGAGCTGAAGACGGTGGCCAATCTCGCACGTAGCCATGAGTTGGAGGTGCGTAACTGTTTTGCCCGCGAACAGGGCTGTGACGTACGCGCCGCCGCTTTCGTTATGTCGCATTTTCGAGAAAAGCGCCTCTATTTCACACATAACCATCCAACCGGGGAGCTGATGTATTTCGTGTTGTGCCAGCTCTTCGCGGTGCCGGTGCTGCGTGATTTCATCCGCTTGCCATATGACCAGCTGGTCGTGCTGGCGCGGCACTGGGCCGATACGTCGAACATCTTCGGTGGCGAGGAAGCGCCGATCCACCCGGCCGTCGCCGAACACTATGGCCTCAAATGGTGGCGCCGCGACCTTCGTTATTCCTGGCTGGGAAAGACTCATACCTTCGACGAATGGATCGATCTCTACCTCTCCTATGACCCTGAGGGGAAGACTGCTCCGGCAGCGATCGAGGCTACCCCTGACGTCTCGGGGCGTGTGCGTCCGGAGCCCGGGATCGTCGAAAAGCCGGCCGTGGAGCCACTTCCGTGCGAGTTGCGGGTGGGGCCGTTCCTCGCGGTGACGCGGGACAGCGATGCTTCGGTGGGGCGTCTTCAGTTGGCGACTGCGCGAACGGTGCAGCGCCCACCTCCGTTCGTGAGCCAGCCCGCCGATCCGACATTGTCACCCTATGGCTATTTCTTCAGTGATCCCAACGAGGCGACCTATAAGCCCGGGGAAGCCTTTGTCGCGACTCTGCGGGATGCCGAGGTGCTCGGAATCGACGGGATCGTGCTGCATCAGGGCCGCATCGTCGCGGATACCATGCGCAATTTCCGAGTCGGCGCTGCAAGCGCGCTGATCGCGGAGGGACTGTCCGGGGGGATTCGCCTGCATGAAGCGGCGCAAATCGTCAGCCGCCGGTTGAACGGGCCACATTTCTGCGGGTTTTCCGGTCTCTGGCACGATTATGGTCATTGGATGTTGGGATGCATGCCGCGGCTTGTGGCCTTCGTCATGCGTCGTGCCACGACCCCAGGATTACGCCTCATTCTCCCGGCGCTTCCTGCGGCAGGTTTCCAGGTGGATACGCTGCGTCTGCTCGGCATCTCATCCGATAGCATCGAGGTAATAGGACCATCCGAGCGCTTGGTGTGCGATGAGTTGCACCTGACCCCGGCGTTCGATTTATGGAAGATATCTCCGTTCGGCCGGATCGCCGCCGAATTCCTGGTAGAGGCCTGGGCGGCACAGGGTGGCACCGAGGCGGGAGTCGAGCGTTTGCACATTCCAGCCCATCGCGGCGGCGCCGCTGCTGCGGATCCGCTGCTTGCAGCCAATCTCGCGATGCGTGGATTTCGAACTGTGTCATTCGATGGCCTCGGATTGAGCGAGCAAATCGGGTTGCTACGCGGCGCCCACTATGTGATCGCCGAAGGCGGCACGGCGATGACCAACCTGTTCTTCGCCCGCCATGGCAGCCGGGTGCTTGAACTCTTCGCGCCGCGCGGCGTGCAGCCGATGAACTGGTCGATCGCCGCAGTCTGTGGACTGCAATATGGCTTCCAGATTGGCGCTCCCGCCGGCGAAGGCGGAGGGTTTACTGTCGCAACGCAGTTGTTTGGCTGGGCAATCGACCAGATGTTGCACACCGGGCCGGCCGCTGGGCTGCCGCCTGAGCGCGCTGTTCTCAGTGTTGGCCCGGCCTGACCGAAATGCGATCGGAGCCGCGTCATGCCTGATCGCCCGGCTGAAACCTCCTCGTCAATCGCGGCGCTCCGCGCGCGCTTGGATGCGGCGGAGCCAACGCTCCCGACGTTGTTCGACGTCGGTGAACAACTCATCAATGCCGATCCCGGCGACGTAGTGGGGTGGCCGAGCCAGCGCCTTGCTGTGCTCGGCGCATTGACCACCGACTACATCACGCGAGCTATAGCCTGCGGCCTACTGCTCGAGGGCGTCCGCCCGATCATCTATCAGGCTCCTTTCGGATCCTACGTTCAGGAGATTCTGGATCCGTCGGCGCCCCTTTACCGCTTCGCTCCCGAACTTGCGGTGATCGCGCCAGATTGGCGCGACCTTGTCGAACCGCTGCCCCCCGGCGCCAGTCCCGGCGAAGTGGACTCTGCTATGGATGGCAAGGTTGCGTTGTTCCGCCATATTTGGGGTCAGCTTGGCCGAGGCGGCGCATGTCGTATTCTGCAGCATAGTATCGTCCCTCCTGCGGCTGAATACAACGGCGTTGCCGAGCGCCTCCTACCGGCGTCAGTTGCCAACCAGATTCATCTGCTTAATGAGCGGCTTTTTGCCGCGGGGCGCGATGTCGTGACCTGGATCGACGTCGCGACGCTGGCGGAGGAGGTTGGTACGCGCCGCTTTGCGCCCGCGAAGTTCTATCACAACGCCCGGCTGCCTTTCGACAACCGACATTTGCCGCTCTATCTGCCACTGTTCCGCGGGGCCTGGCGCGCGGCGTGCGGACGTAGCAAGAAGCTGCTGGCGCTGGATCTCGACAACACGTTATGGGGCGGCGTGATCGGCGACGACGGTGTCGACGGCATCGTACTGGGCCCGGCGACACCGGTGGGAGAGGCGTTCCAGGCCTGGCAGGCCTATATCGCGGCGATGCGGGCGCGCGGCATCGTTCTTGCTGCGTGTAGTAAGAACGACCCCGAGGTCGCTGAAACCGGCTTCACCCATCCCCAGACCGTTCTCCGACGCGCGGATTTCTCGGATTTCGCCTGTTCATGGAACGACAAAGTTCAGGGCCTGCGAAGCATCGCCGCGAACCTCAACCTCGGGCTCGACAGCTTCGTCTTCTGCGACGATAACCCTGCCGAGTGCGACTTGGTTCATCGGGAGCTGCCTGAGGTGACAGTTATTAATCTCGGCAACGACCCGACAAGGTTCATCGATTTGCTCGATGCCGGGCATTGGTTCGAACAGTCCCGCTACACGGGTGAGGATTTCGCGCGCGCCGACATGTATCATGCGCGTACTCAGGCACTCGAGGCGGCGCAATCGGCACCTGATATTGGCGTCTATCTTAGCGGCCTCAGGATGCGCGGCCAGGTGTTCCGCCCTGAGCCAGGCGATATGGAGCGGTTCGCGCAGCTGGAAATGAAGACCAACCAATTCAACATCACCACGCGGCGCTACACGCCGGCGGCGCTTGCGAGCTTCATGAATCGCCCGGATGCCGAGGTGCTAGCCTTTCGATTGTCCGACCGCTTTGGCGAGCACGGGCTGACGTCGACGCTGATCGCACTTGAGGAAGGTGACGCCCTACGGATCGATAGCTGGTTGATGAGCTGTCGTATCTTTTCACGTTCCGCAGAGCAGTTCATTTTGCGCTATCTGCTCGATGTTGCCCGGCGCCGCGGTGTGCAGCGGATCATAGGAGAGTATCGGCCGACCGCGAGAAACGGCGTAGTCGCCGACCTGTTTCCCCGCCTCGGCTTCTCCGCGATCAGCGACCCGGCTTTCTTCGTCCGCGCCATCGACGACAAAGAGGCAGAGGATCTGCTGACATCGATTATCGGTGCATAGTGCAGCCCAGCCCTCGCTCCAATCCGGCCGAGTTGCAGCCTTCATTGACGATAGCGTAACATCTTTTTGCGCCGCAGGGCCTCTGCGCCATCTCGGAGACTAAAATTCCATGCTCATCGATTACCGACAAATCGTCCTGCAGGCCGAGCAGGAGGCAGCGTCCGGCGAGGTCAAACGTGCGTTGCGGCAACTCCGTAAACTCTGCCTGCACGATTTCGGAGATTTCTTATGGCAGCTGCCATTGGTTGAGTTTCCCGCGCTAAGCCAAATCTTACCGCGGATGGCCAGCGAGGAAATTCAGAACGCTTGGACTGGCGCGTCTGGGATCCAGATGCTTCATGGCACGCTCGATTTCACGCGCATCATGCAGTTGCAATATGAGCGAATCTGCCGTCGCCCGATGCAGCAGGCGCGCATTCTCGACTATGGCTGCGGCTACGGCCGCCTCGCCCGCATGATGTATTGGTTCAGCGATCCCGAAGACTACTTCGGCGTTGATCCGTGGGAACGCTCGATCGAGATCTGCCGCGATGATGGGCTGCTCGGGAGCATCAAGCAGTCCGACTATCTGCCGAGCGCGTTACCGGTCGGCCAGGCGCAGTTTGACCTGATATTCTCATATTCGGTGTTCACTCACACCTCGCTCCGCACGACGAACGCAGGGCTGCGCGTGTTGCGCGACTATGTCCACAGCAATGGATTGCTGGTGATTACCGTTCGCCCGGTGGACTTCTGGCAGGTCGTCAATCGTATTCCGCTTGAGGAGCGGCTCGCGCAGACGGCGCTCCATCAGCGGGACGGGTTCGCCTACGTGCCAGACTCGTTTCCGGTGATCGAGGGCGAGGTCGCCTTCGGTGACACCAGCATGACGGCTGCTTGGATCGAGCGGACACATCCTTATTGGCGGGTGGAGGGGTACGACAGGGGGATAGACCGCTGGCAGACTATTCTCATGCTCAGCCCACGCTAAGGCTCACGCCAGGATCCATCGCCCCCTCGACTCCGTCAGCCCGACGGCCCCTCCGGGCGGAACGCTGATATGCGGCAACATCCCACTGAGCTGCCCGCCACCGGGAAATATCAGCCTCAGGCGCTTGCCAGCCGGAATCGGCACGCCAATGTGAACCTCAATTCGGGCGCCGGAACCAGGCCCTGACATGCGCACGGAGGCACGGGTAAAGCCGCTCCCCGGCGCTGATACCCGGAAGCCTACCAATTGGCCACCTCCGCCGCCCCAGATACACGGCACCAGCTTGCTCCCCGCGGGAACAGTCCCGTCACCCTCCAGGGTGGCGACGCTTCGCTGAGGATCATAGCCGGACCCAGGCTCGCTCACCGAAATCCAGCCAATTCCGCTGCCGACCTGTGCCGCGCTCGCGGTACGGATCGACGTAACTACCTGCCGGCTCGGCGGCAGTACAACTGATTCCGCCATGTCTGGGATAGTCAGCATACCCGCTGTGGGCAGGGCCGGTAGTTCGGTGGACCCGTTGAATCGACAGCGCTGGAAGGTGATTCCGCGCGTCTGTGCATAGACCACACGTTCGGCCCGCTGATCCGCGCGCCCGGTGACGTCCAGCCCATCGAACAGGAGGTCTACCCCTCCGTCGCTGATCTCTATGGCCGCGCGGCCACCGAGCCGCGAGATATCAATCGTGGTGTCGACGAACTGAACATCGGCAAGGGTGTATGGGAACCAGCCGCCGCCCCATTCATTGTTTCCGAGCGAGAACGCCGGTCCGGTGCAGCCAGAGACCCGGTTGCCGCGCCCGCGCACCTTGATCGAGCCACCGGGATTGAAGCCGGCACCGTCGATGTTGCTGACGCGGTTGGCGATCAATTGGATGTCCTCGCATCCCCCCGTATCAATCCCGAAGCCACGCTCCCGCGTCACCTCACAGGACTCGATCAAGCAGTGCCGAGAGCTGACATCGATGCCCCCCTGCTCGCCGTTCTCGCTGGTGTGGCAGCCGATGATACGGACATTCTCGGCATATGCAGCAATGCCGTAGCCCTGGTTGCCCGTCGCGATGAGGTTCTGCAACGTCACCTCGATGACATCCGCCAAACGTGGGCCGAGCACGGCAGGGCCATCGCCAGGTGCCTCGTTGTATGTGCCAACCTCGAACCCGCCAAGCCCATTCGCCCATGCCCTGCTGTCACGCAGCACAATGTGGCGGAGCACCGAGCCGCTTCGG
>CAIYPH010000770.1 GCA_903928045.1 uncultured Rhodospirillales bacterium | reverse complement strand
GTCGCGGAGATAAGCCCGCTCCTCGCCGAGATCGCAGAAGGCGACCGCGATGCCCGAGGCGCCGGCCCGCGCGGTGCGGCCGATGCGGTGGACGTAGCTTTCCGGCACGTTCGGCAGGTCGAAGTTCACGACATGCGAGACCCCGTCGACATCGATGCCGCGGGCGGCGATGTCGGTGGCGATCAGCACGCGCATCTGGCCGCTGCGGAAGGCGGCGAGTGCCTTCTCGCGCTGCGGCTGGCTCTTGTTGCCGTGGATGGCGGCGGCCGGCATGCCGTTCTCTTCGAGGTATTTCACCACCTTGTCCGCGCCGTGCTTGGTACGGGTGAAAACCAGGGTGCGCCCGGTCGCCACATCGCGCAGCAGGTCGAACAGCACGGCGCGCTTGGCCGCGTTGTCGGTGAAGATCACGTGCTGGTCCACCCGCTCGGCGGTTGTGGCGGCGGGCGCCACGGCGACGTGCACGGGATCATGCAGCATCGCCTCGGCGAGGCCGGCGATCTCCTTCGGCATGGTGGCCGAGAAGAACATCGTCTGGCGCTCCTTGGGGATGGAGGAGACGATACGGCGGATCGGGATGATGAACCCGAGGTCGAGCATGTGATCGGCCTCGTCGAGCACCAGCACCTCGGTCTGGTCGAGGCGGACGGTGCGGTCCTGCATGTGGTCGATCAGACGGCCGGGGGTGGCCACCAGCACGTCAACGCCGGACGCCATGCCGCGGGCCTGCTTGCCCTTGGGCACGCCGCCGAACATGGTGATGACGCGCACGCCGATGAACTTGCCATAGACCCGGAAACTCTCGGCGATCTGGCTGGCGAGCTCACGAGTCGGGGCCAGCACCAGCACGCGGCAGCCGCCACGCACGGTCGGCTTGCGGATGGCGGCGAGGCGCTGGAGGATCGGCAGCGCGAAGGCGGCGGTCTTGCCGGTGCCGGTCTGGGCGATGCCCTGGACGTCGCGCCCGGCCAGGGCCGGCTCGATCGCCTGCTGCTGGATCGGGGTAGGAGTGGTGTAGCCCTCAGCCTCGAGCGCCTTAAGGAGCGCGGGAGCGAGGCCGAGTTGTTCGAAGGACTTCATGGAGATCAGGTATCTTTCGCGTTGGGCCCACCGCGCGCGCCCGCTCGGGCATGCGTCGGGGGCCATGCGGTCGACAGGACCGCAGGCCGGCGCAGAATTGCTGGGTGAAAGGAGCTACCGGGAAGCGTGCCCCCGCTTGTGCGGCCGGTAAACGGACGCAAAAAGTCAGCACGGGGTGGCAGCGCACAGAAACCTATCAAGGCGCGCAAGGCATCGTATAAGTGTGCGGTGCAGCAAAGTCAAGGATTTCCGTTGCCCGCCGGCGCGGTGACGCGGTAAGGAATATTCTTACGGAGCCCCGCATGATCATAAGCCGCCTGACCACCAAGGCCCAGACCACCATCCCGCTGCCGGTGCGCAGCGCGCTTGGCATCGGCCCGGGCGACGCGGTGGCCTACGTGATCCAGCCCGACGGCAGCGTGCTGCTCTCCAAGGCTCCACCGGCCGAACCCATGGCGGAGGACCCGTTCCACAGCTTCGCCGAATGGGATAGCGAGGCCGACCGCCTGGCCTTCGCCGGGCTGTGACTGAACATCGCGTCTGGGATGTGGTGCGGGTGCCGTTCCCCTACACGGATCGCCCGGTTACCCAACGCCGCCCGGCGTTGGTGGTGGCAATCCCCAACGAGGCCCTCGTCTGGGTGCTGATGATCACCTCGGCCGCCAATCGCGGTTGGCCGGGCGATGTCGACGTCACCGACCTCGTCACCGCCGGCCTGCCGGTGCCCTCGGTCATCCGCACCGCCAAGATCGCCACCGTGGAGAGGCGCGACCTGCTCCCCCTCGGCGCCCTCGCGCCTGCTGATCGCGCCGCCACCGCCGCCCGGCTGTCGGCCCTTTTGGAGTGGTGCGCGGACCGTTGAGCGCTAGGCGCTCCTCCCCGTGTTGACGAGGAAGCACCCGGCCGAGGCCAGCGCCAAGCCGGCCAAAGCCAGCGGATCGAGCCGCTCGCCAAGGATCAGCCAGGCCAGCAACGCCGCCGTGCCCGGCACCATGTAGAAATTCGCCGAGGTGCGTGCCGCTGTCCCGCGCGCCAGCATCGCGGAATAGAGCCCCATACCGCCGAGTGAGACCATCACGGTGTTCCATCCCACCGCGGCCATCGCCACCGCGGTCCAATCCTGCCGCGATGTTTCGAGCAGCCAGGCACAGACCGCCCCCACCGGCGCGGCCCCAAGGAACTGCGCGGTCGCCCCCTCCAGCAGCGGCACGCCGCGGCAGAACCGGCCGAAATACAACGTGCCGGCGACGAAGGACGCCACGCCGAGCCCGGCCAGCATCAAGCCCTCGAGCCGCGTCGCGCTGGTTAAAGCGGCCTCACCGACCACAAGACCCACTCCGGCGAGCCCGAACAGCAACCCGAGCACCTGCAACGGCCGCAAATGCTCGCGCAGCAGAAACGTGCCGATCCCCGCCGTCAGCAGCGGCGTCAGCGCCTGCAGCAACGCCACATGCGCGGCCGGGAGCACCTGAATGCCGACATGCGGCGCCATCAGTCCGACCCCGTTCATCAGGATCCCCGCAATTGCGCAATGCACCCCCCGCCACCCCGCGATCGGCCGCCAGGAGCGCCGCAGCACGAGCATCAACCCGGTCAGCACCAGAGCGCACAGGGCCAACCGCACGGCGACAAACAGCAGCGGCGAGAGGAACCGCAGCCCAGCCTTCACCGCGATGAACGAGGAACTCCACAGCAGCACGAACAGGAACGGCGCAACGCGATACAGC
The DNA here is from genome assembly GCA_903928045.1 of uncultured Rhodospirillales bacterium. Next base: position 2,784 of record CAIYPH010000770.1, on the reverse strand, counting down.
ATGCCGCTCCCCGCGGGCCAAAGGTGAAGCGGCACATTGCCCTGACCGCCCGCCCGGCGCCATAAGCCGGACGACGCCACAGGGGGAAGCACCCATGCCCATCCGCATTCTCGAAGTCCGCGAAGCGACCCACATGATCGCCTCGCCGATCCGCAACGCCTATATCGACTTCTCGAAAATGACCACCTCCGTCGTCGCCGTGGTCACCAACGTGATCCGCGACGGCAAGCCAGTGATCGGCTACGGCTTCAACTCGAACGGCCGCTACGGCCAGGGCGGCCTGATCCGCGAGCGCTTCGCCGCCCGCATCACCGGCGCTGATCCCGCCTCACTCGTCGACACCACCGGCGAGAACCTCGATCCCGATAAGATCTGGGCCGCCATGATGACCAACGAGAAGCCGGGTGGCCATGGCGAGCGCTCCGTCGCCGTCGGCACCATCGACATGGCGGTGTGGGATGCGGTGGCGAAAATCGCCGGCAAGCCCCTCTTCCGCCTGCTTGCCGAACGCCACGGCACCACCGCCGACCCGCGCATCTTCGTCTACGCCGCCGGCGGCTACTACTATCCGGGCAAGGATGACGCCGCCCTCTGCACCGAAATGCAGTCCTATCTCGATCGCGGCTACAACGTGGTGAAAATGAAAATCGGCGGTGAATCCCTCGCCGCGGACCAGCGCCGCATCGAGGCCGTGCTCCGCCTGCTCAATGGCCAAGCCCGCCTCGCCGTCGACGCCAATGGCCGATTCGATCTGGAAACCGCCATCGCCTACGCCAAGGCGCTGCGCCCCTACGATCTCTTCTGGTACGAGGAAGCCGGCGATCCGCTCGACTTCCACCTGCAATCCGCCCTCGCCGAATTCTACCCCGGCGCCATGGCCACCGGCGAAAACCTGTTTTCCCACCAGGACGCCCGCAACCTGCTGCGCTACGGCGGCATGCGGCCGGATCGCGACTGGCTGCAGTTCGACTGCGCGCTCTCCTACGGCCTGTGCGAATACCTCCGCACCCTCGACGTGGTGCGCGACGCCGGATGGTCCTGGCGCCGCTGCATCCCCCACGGCGGCCACCAACTCTCCCTCGCCATCGCCGCCGGCCTCGGCCTCGGCGGCAATGAAAGCTACCCCGACGTCTTCCAACCCTTCGGCGGCTTCCCCGACGGCACCAAAGTGATCGACGGCTACGTCACCATCCCCGACCTCCCGGGCATCGGCTTCGAAGCCAAAAGCGATCTCTACCCGATCATGCGGGCGTTGGCGGGGTAGTCTCCGCCGGCGGAGAGCCCCGACCGCGCAGCCAGCCGGCGACTTGTTCGGCTTTGTCGAGGGCCTGGTCGAGGGCGGCCATGGTGGCTGCGAGGTCTTCACTGGTGTCGGTTTGCCAGGCGCGGACGGTCCAGAGCCAGACGGCGAGCAGGCCTTTGCGGCGGAGTTGGCCCATGGGTCCGCCGGCTTCGAGCCCGGCGGCGGCGAGGAGCCAGCCCATGCTGGTGAGGCTGGCGTTGGCCAGCAGCAGGGCGGCGGGCGGGTCGAAGGGCACGGCTTTGAGCAGGGCGATAACGCCGTCGCGATGAGCTTGGAGCGCGTCGATACGGCGCATCAGCAGGTCGAACAGGCGGTCGCGGGTGGGGCCTTCGGTGTCGGCGCCGGTGAGGGCGGCGGCATCGGCGAGGTGACCGAAGCGGGTGAGGAATTGCGCTCGGCAGCCGATGCGGCTGCGGGCGCGTTCGAGCGGCAGCCCGGCCTCGCGGGCGGCTTCGGCGACGTTGAAGCGGTGCCAGCCGCGCGCGGCGATCTGCGCGAAGCCGGCGGCGATCAGGGCCTGGTCGAGTGCGGTGTCATCCATGCCCCTAGAATGGGAGCGCAGACGCGCGCTGTCACCCCGCGAGTTCGCGCGATCGTGCGGTCGCGGCGGCGATGGCGCGGGAAATCGTGTCGGGCCAAGCGGATTCCTCCATCATCACCGCGAGCGCCCGTTCCGTGGTGCCTTTGGGGGAGGTGACGTTGATGCGCAGCTGGGCGGCATCCTCGGTGCTCGCGGCGAGCAGGGCGCCCGAGCCGGAGACGGTCTGGCGCGCCATCAGTCGGGCGAGATCGGCGGGGATGCCCTGCTCGATCGCGGCTTTTTCCAGGAGTTCGGCGAGGAGGAAGACGTAGGCTGGCCCGCCGCCCGAAACGGCGGTGACGGGGTCGAGCAATCCCTCGTCATCGACCCAGGCGACTTCGCCGATGGCGGTGAGCAGCGTGTGGCACAGTGCTTTCTGCGCCTCGGTCACCCCGGCGCCGGGGCAGGCGACTGTGATCCCTTGGCGCACCGCTGCTGGTGTGTTGGGCATGGAGCGGACGATCGCCGCGTTCGGACCGAGCAGGCGGGAGATGGTGGAGATGGTCTGTCCCGCCATGATCGACAGCATCACCGCCGAGCCGCCGAAGCGGGCATAGAGCGGCAGGGTTTCGGCGGCGCTTTGCGGCTTCACCGCCAGCACCACGGCCGAGGGCGTGAAGCCGGCCGGGATTTCGTCGGCGCTGGCCATCACGGTGACTTCCGGGCCGGGAGAGGCCGGCCGCATCGGATCGACGGCAACGGCGGCGGCGAGGCCGCGCTCGCGCCAGCCGGCCAGCATGGCGCCGCCCATTTTGCCGAATCCGACCAGCAGGATCGGCGGGATCGCGCTCATGCTTCCCCCACGCATTCGAGCATGGCGGCCGCCAGCGCGTCGGCCGGGGTTTTGCCGCCCCACAGCACGAACTGGAAGGCGGGGAAGAAGCGTTCGCATTCGGTGATG
>CAIYPH010000769.1 GCA_903928045.1 uncultured Rhodospirillales bacterium | reverse complement strand
TGCTCGGCCGTGCCGCGCTGGTTCTAGAAAGCGACGACCCGCTCGGCGGAGCGGGCGAGATTGGTCACCAGGAAGCCGACCCGAGGGTAGAGTTCGCCCGGTTGCCACTCCACCTTGGCCACCATCCACCTCGAAGGCCACCTGGTCCCCGCCGGACTGCTCGTCGATGGCTACCTCATCCGCCAGGAACGCCCCCAATCCATCACCGACTGGCACGTCGAACTCCCCCAGCATGACGTGATCCTCGCCGAAGCAGCCCCCTGCGAGTCCTACCTCGATGTCGGCAACCGCGCCGATTTCGGCGAAACCGCCACCACCCTCCACCCCAGCTTCGCCACCATGGACGAGATCTGGCGCACCCACGCCTGCGCCCCGCAATGCCGCGGCGGCCCCCTCCTCGCCCACATCCGCGGCAACATCGCCCGCCCCGCCCCCCCCGCCATCGCCGCCGCCTGACCCCTACAGGATCAATCGATGCTCACCCATGCCTGAATGCTCTTCAAACGCATATTGATAGGAAAATAGCGATTGATAACGATCAAATACCTTGATCTCAAGCGTTCGACCTCCTATATTCCCTCTCTCACCCAAGGAGCCCGCATGTCATCCCCGCCCGCCCCCGCAATGGACGCCGCGTCCGCCGTCGCGCAAGCGATCGGTCGGATTCTGCTCGCCATGCTGGATGCGATTTTCGGGGATATCTCGGGTCTCTCTCCGCGCCATCCCATCAGCCGCGCCCATGCCCGCGCGCAGCGCCATATCGCGCGCTACGTCGCAGCCCTTGCCGCCGCCCTCGCCACGCCCGAACTGGACCCGCGCGATACCGCTCGGCCGACGCCTGCGCGAGCCTCCGCCCTCGCCATGCCCGGCCGTCGCGATCTCCGCGCGCCGCCCTCGTCCCATCGCCGTATGTCGCCCGCGACCCTGGGCATTCCCCCACGCGCGCCCCCACCGCGAGAAAATCGGGTTTGGTCAGGTCCGCACAACCGCGCCTAAGCCGTTGCGATATAGCAATAAAAATCCCGACACACGCCCTTCCGGCCCCAAAAACCGCAAGCAGCGCTCTCGCGGATCGAAGGCGATCCGCTGCCGCTCCCGTCGCCGCTCCGCTTCGCTGCGCGTCAGAGTTTTCTTGGTTCATTTTATTCACAAAAAGAACGCCCTCCCTCCCCCTTCTCCGTCCCTTGACGCCCCACGACCGCCCGGGCCTACTCCCGCCAACAGCCCGAAGGACCCCGCCCATGCGCACCGCCGCCGTCTCCCTTGTCCTGCTTGCCAGCGCCGCCGCCGCGCCGAGCCTCGCACAAGACCTGCCGCAGCTTCGCGTCGCCATGTCGCAGGATGCCGATGCGCTCGATCCCACGCTGAGCCGCACCTATGTGCAGCGCGTCGCCACGCTGAACATGTGCGACGGGCTGTTCACCTACAACGACAAGCTCGCCGTCGTCCCCCGCCTCGCCACCGGCTATGAGTGGATCGACAGCAAGACCCTGGTCGTCAAGCTCCGCCCCGGCGTCACCTTCCATGACGGCACCCCCGTCGATGCGGCGTCGGTGAAATACAGCCTGGAGCGCCACGCCACCATGAGCGGCAGCGCCCGCAAGGGCGATGTCGCCAGCCTCGACCATGTCGAGGTGGTCGATCCGCTCACCGTGCGCTTCATCCTTAAGGCGCCCGACGTCGTCTTCCTCTCCCAGCTCGCCGTCCGCGCGGGCGTGCTGGTCTCCCCCAAGGCCTCCGAGGCCGCCGGCAAGGATTTCGCCCTCAACCCCGTCTGCGCCGGCCCCTACAAATTCGTCGAACGCGTCGCGCAGGACCGCATC
>CAIYPH010000768.1 GCA_903928045.1 uncultured Rhodospirillales bacterium | reverse complement strand
TGGGTGCCGGCCCGCTCCTTGCGGTCTTCATAATAGGTATTGCCAGCCCCGTCGCGGCCGACGACGCGGCCGTTGAGCAGGGTAAAGATGCGTGTACCGAGGTTCATGCCCCTGATATAAGCAAGCTGCGGCGCGCGGTCCATGGGGATGTGAGGTGCTGCGCTTATCCACAGGATTTAGTGGGGATAAGTGCAATCCACCCCAAAATACGCTTTCCGAGTCGCGAGGGCGGCCGTAGCATCGGGGCCATGAGCAAGCGCCAAAACAACATCCGTTCCTGGCAAGGCGTCCGGATGCGCCGCACCACCGCCGCGCCGGACCCCGATAGTCCGCACCGCGCGGTCACATTGCCGATCGAGTGGGACGAGGCAGCCGCCGCGGCACTGGTCGAGATCGCGCCGGGCGACCGGCCCGTGACGCTGGCCAGCGCCGCCGACGCCTGGGTGCGCCCGATCGACGAGCGGGCACGGCGCGCAGGGATTGAGTTGCCGATCGCCGAGCGCCTGCACACCATGCTCCTGGCCCGGCGCGGGGCGCCGATGGCGGAGATCTGGCGCGCCGACGAGCCCGCGACGCCGGCGTTCGTGCTCAATCTCGCCAGTTTCGCCGACCCAGAGCATGGGTTTGACGCAGCCGGCTTTGCCGTGGCGGTGGAAACCGCGGTCGTCGCGCTCACCTTGGCATGTCCCACGGCCGAGCGCCTTGCCGTGGCGCCAACCGATCTGGCGGGGCTGCTGGCTGCCCTTGGCCTCGACTACGACAGCGACGCGGCGCGGCGCATGGCCGCCGCCGTGGCCGCCGCCTTGCGCCGCCATGCCGATGCGGCCTCGGCCGCGATGGGGGAGCGCTTCGGCGTGCGCGAGGGCGATCACCGCCATGTCGCGACCACCGCCATCGTGGCACCTGGAAGCGTCGATGCGTTGCTGGGCGCCGAGACGGGCGGCATCGCCCCGGCGTTCTCGCCACTGACCGATACCGGCGGTCTCACCCGTGCGGCACGAGCGCTGCTGGCCGTGCGCGGGATCATGCCTGAGACGGCGCTGGCGATGACACTCGCCGGGCAGAGCCCGTTTCGCGCCGCCTCCGCCGCCTCGCACGCGGCGATGCATGATGCGGTGGCGGCCCAGTTCCACACGATGCCACGCCGGCCGGAGCTTCCCGCGGCCGAACCGGTCGAGAACCGCCGCAACCTGCCGGCGCGCCGCTCCGGCTACACGCAAAAGGCAGCGGTGGGCGGCCACAAGCTGTTCCTGCGCACCGGCGAATACGAGACCGGGCAGTTGGGCGAGATCTTCATCGGCCTGCACAAGGAAGGTGCTGCCTTCCGCGGCTTGATGGATAATTTCTCGGTTGCCATCAGCCTCGGCTTGCAGCATGGCGTGCCGCTGGAGGCGTTCGTCGAGGCCTTCACCTTCACCCGCTTCGGCCCGGCCGGGATCGTCGAGGGCGATCCGGCGGTGGAGCGGGCGACCTCGATGCTCGACTACGTGTTCCGCAATCTCGCGGTGAACTACCTCGGGCAGACCGATCTCCCGGCGGCCGACATCGACGACGAGGCGGATGACACGGTGGGCGATGGCGCCCGCGACCGTGCCCCCTTGCTGCCGCTCGACCTGCCGCGCGAAGATGGCCCGAGGCAACGCCGCCGCAGCCTGCGGCTGGTGGCCAAGTAGGAAGGACCCCGCGCCATGGCCGGAAAAATCGAAGCCAAACTCGCCGAACTCGGCATCACCCTGCCGACTCCCATGCCGCCGATCGCCAACTACGTGCCGTTCGTCATCACCGGCGATCTCGTGGTGATTTCTGGCCAGGTGCCGGCGGTGGACGGCAAGATCGTGCTGACCGGCAAGGTCGGCCCCGGCGGGCTGTCGATCGAGCAGGGCCAGGCGCAGGCGCGGCAGTGCTTCATCAACCTGCTGACCCACCTCAAAATCGCCTGCGGTGGTGACCTGGACCGCGTGCAGCAGGTGATTCGCCTCGGCGGCTTCATCGCCTCCCCGGCCGAGTTCAGCCAGCATGCGCAGGTGATGAACGGCGCTTCGGACCTCGCGGTCGCCGTGTTCGGGGACGCCGGGCGGCATGCACGCACCACCGTCGGGGTGCCGTCGCTGCCGGCCGACGTGCCGGTTGAAGTCGAGGGCATGTTCCGCATCGCCTGATGCCGGAGCGTTCGGCCACAACGCTGACGCTGACCCT
>CAIYPH010000767.1 GCA_903928045.1 uncultured Rhodospirillales bacterium | reverse complement strand
TTTTTCTCCGAAATCGCCGGAACACATGGGGGTCTCCGATGTGTTCCATGTGTTCCGGCCGCAGCGCTAAGCCGTGAAGCTCACCAAGAGCGTTGTTGACGGTCTTACCTGCCCGCCCGACAAATTTGACGTTCTTGTGTTCGATAGCGAATTGAGATGGTTCGCTGTGCGGGTCACGAAGGCCGGCACGAAGGTCTTCCTCTACCAATACAAGCGCGGCAAGCGGGTTCGACGGCTGATTCTCGGCCGGTCCGACGAGATCACGCCAGCGCAGGCGAGGAAGCTTGCCGAGATCGCGCGAGGCAGGGAGCAGGCCGGGGGCGATCCTGTAGCAGAGCGAAAAGGCGAGATTGCCGCCGAGGAAGCAGAGATGCAGGCGCTGCGGGAGAGGCGCAAGGTGGATGCCCTCACTCTCGACAGGCTCATTGATGAGTGGGACCGCAAGCACCTGGCGCACCAGAAGCCGAGATACCGGCTTGAGGCGGTGTCGCGCATCCGCAGCTCCCTCCCTGCCCTGCTGACGATGCCGGCGCATGCGATCGACACCAAGACACTGCGCCAGGCGCTCGACAAACTGGCCAGCGAGGGGCGGCCGACGACGGATGCGCCGCCGGTGCTGGCCCTCAAAAAACGCGGAAAAGGTGTCTCCCCCCGGCCGGCCAAGCCGATCCCGGACACTGCGCGAAGGGTGCGCGCGTATGGTCATGCGCTGTTCAATTGGGCGGTTGACCAAGAGTTGGTTGCAGAAAACCCGTTTGCCCGGATCAAGCTCGGGGGTGGGGTGAAAGAGCGAGAGCGGTATCTGTCAGATGCAGAGATTGGTGAAGTCTGGCGAGCCGCTGAGCGGATGGGCTGGCCCTGGGGGCCGTTCTTCCGCGTCCTGATGCTCACATTGCAGCGCAAGAGTGAGGTTGCCGGAATGGCCTGGGCTGAGCTGGCGCCAGACCGTACCACTTGGGAATTGCCGGGTTCGCGGGTGAAGAACGGCAAGGCGCATGTGGTGCACTTGGCAGAGCCGGCGCGGGAAATCCTACAAGCGGTGCCTCGCATCTTAGACTCGCCGCTGGTTTTTACCAAGACAGGGCGCGAGCCGGTTTCGGGGTTCTCGGTGGCAGTGCGGCGCCTGAATGCTCGAATCATGGGAGAGCGGACCAAGCTAGCAGCGGCGGCGGGGAGAGAGCCGGCGCCGTTTGTTCCTTGGTGGCTACATGACTTCCGACGAACGGGGGTAACGACCATGGCCCGGCTAGGCGTGCCGGAAACTGTAGCGGACAGGATATTGAACCATGTCAAAGGGGGAAATCGCGGTGTCATGTGGGTCTATCAGCGACACGAATACGACAAAGAACGCAGGGCCGCGATGGAGCTATGGGCGGCGCATGTGTTGAAGGTCGCGGCGATCGAGGCGCCCGGCGAGGCGGAGACGTGACGCCTCGCCAGGCGGCCAGGGGTTAGCCCTCCGGCGCGCCGAGGATGCGATAGACGCTGGCCCGGCCGATGCCGAGTTGCGCGGCGATGGCGGTAGGCTTCATGCCCTCGCCATGCAGGCGGTGGACTTCCTCGGCCTGGCGGCGGGCGGTCGGGGCGCGGCCCTTGTATTTGCCGGCATCGGCGGCCTTGCGGATACCCTCGCGCTGGCGCTCTAGCATCAATTCCCGCTCAAAGGCCGCGATGGCGCCCAACATGGTCAGCATGAGCTTGCCGGTTGCCGAGCTGGTGTCGAGTTCCGAGCCGCCCATGCTGAGGATGCGCAAGCCAATCCCGCGCCCCGCCAGCTCTTCCGATATGCGGAGAAGGTCCGCCGTGTTGCGCGCCAGCCGGTCCGGCTTGGTCACAACGACGGTATCGCCTTTGCGGGCGAAGGCCAGCGCCCGCGCCAGTGCCGGCCGCTCCGGCGCGACGCTCGACACTTGCTCGGCGAAGACTTCCTCGCACCCGGCGGCGCGAAGGTCCCGCTCTTGCCCGGCAAGGCCGGCCTCTTGGTCAACGGTGCTGGTGCGGGCATATCCAACGAGCATTGCGAGGCCCTTCTGTCTCAATGAAGTCTTAGACATAGAACCGTATGGCGTCCCAAATAGCAAATATAATTTGTATGAGACGCAATTTCGGGGTGCCTGAGACGTATCACTAGGGCTTGCCCTAGTGAGACAGAGACGCGGGCCAGGTAGCGCAAGGGGGGGCCGCCATGGTCCCCCCCTTCGGCCGGTCGGAGGATGCCGGGCCGTGGGGTGTCGTTTCAGCCGATGCCCTCGACTACAGGGGGTATATGTTCAACATATGGCCCCGGTGGTTGAAGGTATGGCCACCATGACCATACCTTGACCTGGCGCGGGGGCGATCGGTGGTGCCCTCAGCCTTGCCAGTGGCAGCGGGTCGAGCGCTTGGCGTGGGGGCGAGCTGGGGACGAACTCGCGGGGCGGGCGCTGGGGGGTGTGACTTGAACTCACTCCCTGCTTCCGGGCCGCCCTCAGTTGAACTTAGGGTGCTGTATCGAGCGGCGCCCTCGGCCTTGCCAGGGCCGGCGGTGGAGCGCCTGGCGCAGTGGCGAGCTGGTGATGCCCTCGACCGGGCCGGCCGGTGGTCGAGGCCCTGGCGCGGCGGCGATCGGCGGCGCCCTCGGCCTCGCCGGTGCCGGCGGTGGAGCGCCTGGCGCGTGGTCGAGCTGGTGATGCCCTCGACCGGGCCGGCCGGTGGTCGAGGCCCTGGCGTGGTGGCGATCGGCGGCGCCCTCAGCCTCGCCGGTGCCGGCGGTGGAGCGCCTGGCGCGTGGTCGAGCTGGTGATGCCCTCGACAGGGCCGGG
>CAIYPH010000766.1 GCA_903928045.1 uncultured Rhodospirillales bacterium | reverse complement strand
TCGCCGAAGACCTCCCATGCGAGTCCTATCTCGATACCGGCAATCGCGGCGCCTTCGCCAATGCCGATGGGCCGGCGCAGATGCATCCTGATTTTGCCCTCCGTGTCTGGGCGGCGCGGTCCTGCGCGCCGCTCGTTGTCGCTGGTGCGGAGCTCGCCGCGGCCCGGCTGCGCCTGCTCGATCGGGCCATTCAGCTCGGCTTCGCGCCGGCGCCGCACCCTGACATATGGCTCGAAGCCGGCCAGGCCAGGCTGCGGCCGGCCGCCGACGCCGGGCGCTGCCGCTTCGTGCTCGACGGCAGCTTGGCCGAGGTTCGCCTGCTGTCGCGCAGCGCCGTGCCCGCCCACACCGAGGTGCTCAGCACCGATCACCGCCGGCTCGGGGTCGCCGTTCGCGCAATCCTGGCCGACGGAACACCCGTTGCGCTCGACGACATGCGGCTCGGTGCCGGGTGGCATCCCCTTGAACCCGGGGCCGACTGGCGCTGGACCGACGGCGCCGCGACGATTGGCTGCCCCGGGGTGCGGGTGCTGGACATCGACGTGGCCTTTGCCGCCCCAGCGTGGGATGCGCCGCCCAGATGGCCCGGCATCCGCGCCGCTTGACGGCTGGTGTCGCGATAGGGTCAATCAGGACCTCTGCCCGCCTGGCGGAATGGTAGACGCAGCGGACTTAAAATCCGCAGTCCTATGGGCGTGCCGGTTCGAGTCCGGCGGCGGGCATTCGTGCGGCGCGATAGCATGGGGCGATCGGGGGCGGAGCCTGATATACGATGCCACCCCATCGGAGACCCCGTATTGAAGACGCCCAAGGCAATCCCCGGCCGAGGCCAGGAACTCTCGGCCCTTGGCCTGCTATGGCCGTTCGTCCGCCCCTACCGCTGGCAGATCGCCGGCGCCGCGGTGGCGCTGTTCGCCGCCGCCGGCTTGTCGCTGGGCATTGGCCAGGGCTTACGGCTGCTGATCGACTCCGGCTTCGCCAGCGGCTCGGCCGAGGGGCTCGACCGGGCGGCGATCGTCATGTTCGCCATCGTCGCCGGCCTCGCCTGCGCCACCACGGCGCGCTTCTATCTGGTCTCCTGGCTCGGCGAACGCGTCTCGGCCGATTTGCGCCGGGCGGTGTTCGATCATGTGCTGCGCCTCTCCCCCGGCTTCTTCGAAACCGCCCGCACCGGGGATCTGCTGTCCCGCCTCACCGCCGACATCGCCCTGCTGCAAACCCTGGTTGGCTCGGCGGTGTCGCAGGGGCTGCGGACCATGCTGATGCTGCTCGGCGCCTTCGCGATGCTGTTTTCCACCAGCCCGAAACTCGCCTTCATCGTGCTACTGGTCGTCCCTTTCGTGGTAGTCCCGCTGATCCTGTTCGGCCGGCGCGAAAAGCGCCTCTCCCGCACCGCGCAGGACCGGGTGGCCGAGCTCAACGCCACCGCCGAGGAGACCATCAGCGGCATCCGCACCGTGCAGGCCTTCACCCGCGAGCCGCTCGAACGCGCCCGCTACGGGGAGGGCAATGAGCGCGCGGTTGCCGCCGCCCTGCGCCGGGTGGCGACCCGGTCGGCGCTGATCCTCGGCGTCATCATGCTCGGCTTCGGCGCCATCACCCTCAGCCTGTGGGTCGGCGGGCGTGATGTCGTTGCCGGGCGCATGAGCGGCGGCGCGCTCTCCGCCTTCGTGTTCTACGCCGTGCTGCTGGCCACCTCCGGCGCGTCGCTCAGCGAGTTGTGGGGCGATTTCAAACGCGCGGTCGGCGCGGCGGAACGCCTGCTCGAATTGCTGGCCGTCCGCCCGGAGATCGCCGCCCCCGCCGCCCCAGCCCGCCTGCCCATGCCACCGGCCGGGCGCATCGAGTTCCGCAACGTCACCTTCGCCTACCCCAGCCGGCCGGACACCCAAGCCCTGCGGGACTTCACCCTCGCCATCGAACCCGGCGAAACCATCGCCCTGGTCGGCCCCTCGGGCGCCGGCAAAACCACCGTGCTCGACCTGCTGCTCCGCTTCCGCGACCCGCAAAGCGGCACCATCCTGGTCGACGGCGTGGACATTGCCACCGTCGACCCGGCCGAACTCCGCGCCCGGATCGGCATCGTGCCCCAAGAGCCGGTCATTTTCAGCACCGACGCCGAAGCCAACATCGGCTACGGGCGTGACGGCGCCACCCCAGCCGAAATCCGCGCCGCCGCCGATGCCGCGGCCGCAACCGGCTTCATCGACGCCATGCCCCAGGGGTTCGCCACCCCGCTCGGCGCCAAGGGCGTCACGCTCTCCGGCGGCCAGCGCCAGCGCATCGCCATCGCCCGCGCCGTCGTGCGCGACCCCGCGATCCTCCTGCTCGACGAGGCCACGAGCGCCCTCGATGCCGCCTCCGAGCGCGACGTCCAGCACGCGCTCGACCGCCTCTCGCACGGCCGCACCGCCGTCGTCGTCGCCCATCGCCTCGCCACCATCCGCAGCGCCGACCGTATCGTCGTCATGCAGGCCGGACGGATCGTCGCGATCGGTCCGCATGAGGCCCTGGTGCGCGAGGGCGGGCTCTATGCGTCACTCGCGGCGTTGCAATTCACCGACGGGCCGTCCGTCCCGGGCTGATCGCGGCTTGCGGAATCACGCTATTTGGTCAACCATGCCGCCGAACGTCGATACTCGACGGGTCGTATTTTCCGGGCGCTGGCCCGGGCCCCGATCGAACCGGCCGCAAGCGCCGGGAGTCACCCCCGAAAGACAGGAGCGAAGTCCATGCTGATCACCCGCCGCGCGGCGTTGCTTGCCGCCGCCGCAACCCCAAGCTTTGCCATTGGCCGCGCCCGCGCCGCCGAGACCATGAAGATCGGCGTCGTCTCGCCGCTCACCGGCCCGGTCGCCGAGCCCGGCCGCATCCAGCTCAACTCGCTCCGCATCGCCGCCGAGAAGATCAACGCCGCCGGCGGTGTGCTCGGCCAGCAGATCGAGCTCATCGTCGAGGATGACGCCTCGACCAACCCCGGCGCGGTGCTCGCCTTCTCCCGCCTCGCCGAGCGCAAGGAAATCGTCGGCTTCATCGGTTCCATCCGCTCAACGCAGATGAACGCCATGGCGCCCGACATGCTCAAAATCGGCAAGCCCGTGATGTTCGGCGGCACTGACCCGACGCTGACCAAGCTCGGCAACCCCTGGCTGTTCCGCTGCCGCCCGAATGACAGCTACTCCGGCCGGGTGATCATCAGCTTCATCACCGACTCCCTGAAGCTGAAGAAGGTCGCGCTGGTGCATTCCACCGACGCGTTCGGCACCGGCGGCAAGAACGCCATTCTCGCCAACCTCGAGAAGAAGGGCCTGCAGCCTGCGCTCGTGCAGGGCTACACCAACAACCAGCCGGACTTCTCGCCGGTGGTGCTGGCCGTGAAGTCCTCCGGCGCCGACGTGATCGTCAGCTACTTCACCAACGAGCCGGATTGCGCGGTGTTCGCCCGCCAGCTCCGCCAGCTCGGCATCCGCACCCCCTGGGTCGGCTCGCCCTCCATCCAGTCCCCGGTCACCCGCGGCCTGGCCAAGAACGCGCTCTACGGCACGTATGCGGTCGCCGACTTCGTGGAAGATTCGAACCCCACCGCCAAGGCCTTCGCCGACGCCTATCGCGCCAAGCACAAGGAAAGCCCGGACAGCGGCTGGACCTATGACGCGCTGACCATCCTCGCCAAGGGCATCAGCGACGCCAAGAGCACCGAGCCCGAGAAGATCCGCACCGCCATCCTGGCGATCAAGAAGTTCAACGGCACCGAGGGCGAATACAACTTCGACCAGTTCGGTGACGGCCTGCACGGCTACAACGTCGTCATCAACAACAACGACAAGATCGACTACAAAGAGCACATCGAGTTCACCGACTGACCATAGGGAACTCCTGGTGAGCGATTTTCTACAGCTGGTCTTCCAGGGCCTCGGCATCGGCGCGATCTACGCGCTGGTGTCGCTGGGCTTCGTGCTGCTGATCCGGGCCGCGAGCGTGGTGAACTTCGGGCAGGGGGAATTCTCCATGCTCGGGGCCTACCTGCTCGTGGTGTTCTTCAACATCCTCGGCCTCAACTACTACGTCAGCATCGTGCTCTCGGTGGTCATCATGGCCGGCTTCGGCCTGATCTTCGCCTACACCACCTACTGGCCGCTGCGTTTCCGCGGCGGCCTGCCGGTGATCATCAGCACGATCGGCGCCTCGATCTTCCTGCAGAACATGGTGCTGTGGATCTACGGGCCGAGCTCGGTGCAGATCGACGGGCTGTTCGAGAGCGACGGCATCCAGATCGGCGAGGTCTTCCTCGCCAGCCAGTATCTCGCCATCATCGTGCTCGCCGCCGCCCTGGTGCTGCTGCAATATCTGATCTTCGAGAAGACGCTGCTCGGCAAGAAACTCCAGGCGACCAGCCAGGACAAGGAAATGGCATCGCTGCTGGGTATCCCGGTGGTGACGATGATCATGATCACCTTCGCCTATTCCTCGGCGCTCGGCGGTTTCGCCGGCATCCTGGTGGCGCCGATCCTGTTCGTCTCGGTGAACATGGCCGGCATCATCACGCTGAAGGCCTTCGCCGCCAACATCATCGGCGGCTACGGCTCCATCCCCGGCGCCATCCTCGGCGGCCTCGCGCTCGGCGTCGCCGAGACGCTGGGCGCCGCCTATATCTCGGTGCCCTATAAGGACGCCTTCGCCTTCCTCATGCTGCTGGCCTTCCTGATGGTGCGGCCGCAGGGGCTGTTCGGCGAGAAAATTTCGGAGAAGGCATGACCGCTCACCAGGGAACCGCTATGGGTCCGGGGGCCAACCCCTGGCGCGGCCTGCCGGCGGCAGGGCTCGCCATCGTCGTGGTGCTGATCGGCGCGTCCTTCGCGCCGGCGCAGGGCTACTACCTCAACATCCTCATGCAGGCCGCCACCTACGCCATCGGCGTGCTCGGCCTGGTCGTCGTGCTCGGCTATTGCGGGCAGATCTCCATCGCCCAGGCCGCCTTCTTCGGCATCGGCGCCTATGCGGTGGCGCTCGGCACGGTTGATTTCCACGTCAATTTCTTCGTGGCGCTGACCATCGGCGTCGCCCTCTCCGGCATCTGCGGCCTCATCCTCGGCCTCGGCACGCTCCGCCTCGGCGGCCACTACCTCGGCATGATCACCATCAGCTTCCAGCAGATCCTCACGCTGGTGCTGACCAACTGGATCGACTTCACCCACGGGCCGGACGGCGTGCGCAACGTGCTGCGACCCACCCTGTTCGGCATCAGCCTCGATGACGGCCGCGCCTATCTCGGCCTCATCATGGCCTCCGCCGTGCTGGTCACGCTGTTCGTCTGGCGCCTCAAGGCCAGCCGCCTCGGCCGCGCCATGCAGGCGGTGCGCGACAATGAACTGGCCGCCTCCACCTCCGGCATCAACGTCTACGGCACCAAGGTGGTGGCCTTCGGCATCTCCGCCGTGCTGGGCGCCATCGGCGGCGGCCTGTTCGCCGGCGGGTTCCGCTACATCAGCCCGGACCAGTTCAGCTTCGGCGACAGCATCGTCATGCTCACCATGGCCCTGCTCGGCGGCGTCACCTCGCCCTTCGGCGCCCTGGTCGGCACGGTGGCGCTGGTGCTGCTGCCCGAATGGCTGCGTTTCCTCAAACAGGTCTACCTCGCGGTCTACGGCGCCTCGGTCATCCTCATCATGGTCTTCCTGCCCGACGGTCTCTGGGGCTTCGTCGACCTGCGCATGCGCGAGCGCCGCAAACCCATCACCGGCGCCGTGCCGCCGCTGCCCCTCCTGGCCCAGAAGGGCGAGGCGACGGATGAGCCGGTGTTGGTGGTGGCGGACCTCGCCAAGCATTTCGGCGGCCTCAAGGCGGTCGATGGCGTCAACCTCACCGTGCGCCGCGGCACCGTGCATGCGCTGATCGGGCCGAACGGCTCGGGCAAGACGACGTTCATCAACGTCGTCACCGGGCTCTACGAGGCGACCGGCGGCAAGATCACCTTCGTCGGCAAGGACATCACCACGCTGGCGCCGCATAACCGCAACCGCGCCGGCCTCGCCCGCACCTACCAGAACATCCGCGTCTTCCGCGGCATGACGGTGCTGGAGAACGTGATGATCGGCGCCGAGCGTGAAGGCAACGACGTCGCCAAAAACCCGCAGGCGGTCGTCGCCCGGGCGCTGGCCGCGCTCGACTTCGTGGAGATGCGCCACGACGCGCATCGCATGGTCGGCGATCTCTCCTACGGCCATCAGCGCTACGTCGAAATCGCCCGCGCGCTGGCCGCCAGCCCGCACACCCTGCTGCTCGATGAGCCCGCCGCCGGCCTCAACCTCACCGAGAAGGTCGAGCTCGGCAACCTGCTCAAGCGCCTCAAGGGCCATGGCCTCACCATCATGATCATCGACCACGACATGAATCTCGTCGAGCAGGTGGCCGACCACATCACCGTGCTCAACTTCGGCAAGCGCATCGCCGACGGCAAGCCGGCCGACGTGCTGAGCCACCCGGACGTGATTGCCGCCTATCTCGGGGAGCCGCGTAAAAATGAAGCTGCTTGAGATCAAGGGCCTCACCGCCGGATACGGCGCCGGCCCCGTCCTGAAAGGCCTGGATATCAGCGTCGATCAGGGCGAAATCGTCACCCTCCTCGGCTCCAACGGCGCCGGCAAAAGCACCACGCTGCGCACCCTCTCGGGCCTCGTCCCGCAGGTCAGCGGCGAAGTCCTCTATCGCGGCAAATCCATCCTCGGCCTCAAGCCGGAAGCCATCGTCCGCCTCGGCATCTCCCACGTGCCCGAAGGCCGCCGCATCTTCCCCGGCCTCACCGTGCGCGAAAACATCATGCTCGGCGCCTCCAACCGCAAAGGCGTGCCCCGCCGGACGTTGGAAACCGAGGTCGATGAAATGCTGACCTTCTTCGCCGACCTCAAGCGCCTCGAAAACGCCCTGGGCTGGACCCTCTCCGGCGGCCAGCTCCAAATGGTCGCCGTCGCCCGCGGCCTCATGGCCAAGCCCGAACTCCTCCTGCTCGACGAACCCTCCCTCGGCCTCGCCCCCCTCATCGTCCAGCAAGTCTTCCGCATCGTCGCCGATATCCGCAAACGCGGCACCACCGTCCTGCTGGTCGAGCAAAACGCCAACATGGCCCTCTCCGTCGCCGACCGCGGCTACGTCCTCGAAACCGGCCGCCTCCTCGTCTCCGGAGCCCCGCAAGACCTCTGGACCAACCCCCAAGTCCGCGCCGCCTACCTCGGCGGCGCCTCGGCGCACTGAGCGGTTCGCTGACAAGGAAGGCAAGGGGCTCTGCCCCTTGACCCCGCTGGGGGATGATCCCCCAGACCCGCATTCCGTTTGAGAGGGTGCTGAATGAGAAAGGGGCCAACGGCCCCGGCCTGCGCGGGAGGCCGAGATACCGGCGGAAAGAAAATTTACCGGGGATCGCGGATTGGGCTTGCACGTGGCGAGAAAGTCATTTATATTACCCTGATAGAAATCAGGAGTGACACGCACCGCATGCCCCAACGGCCCACCCTCACCGCACCCGGCATCGCCGCCATTCTTGGCGGTCTGCTGCGCGTGCTGCTGGCCGCCCTGTTGGGCGGGGTCCGGGGAGGGAGGCATGCGCTCGCCTACACGGGCGTGATGGAAGCCGCGCCGGAGGCGGAGGACCTCGCGTACGAGCCTTATGTGGAATGGATCGCCGTACCCGCGCCCTGGCGCGCCGGTCAGGGAATCCGCCTGTGGTGTCGGCGCGGCCCGTCGCGCCCGAGGCATGCCCTACGCCCGGTCGTGCGGGAACGCGGCCCACCCGTACCCCGAATCAGCTCGACCGACCCGTAAACCGGCATCGCCTGACGGCGTTGCGCGGAAGGCGAAGCATGCCCGAAGCCCAACGCCGCGCAGGGCGCGAAGCCAACGGACAAAAGTTTTTTGGTTCTTTTTTTCAAAAAAGAACCGCTTCCTTCCCTCAACCCAACCCCCTCACCCAGAGTGCGGGCGCCCTACCCCTTGCCCCCGCACACCGAGAGCGAGGCGTTCGCGTACCCCGCGACGTCGGCCGCCTCGACGGTGAGGCGCAGCACGGCGTTGTTGATCGCGATATCCTGCCGCGCCGGCAGTCCGGTGAGTTTGACCGGTTCGGCCGCCCAGGCGCGCGTGATGGTGACCACCGTCGTTTTTGCCACGTCCGTCCCTCCGGGCGCGGCGGAGACCTGGATCAGGCCTTCCAGCAGTTGCGCGGTGTCCTCGGAATTGCGGACGGCCTGTTGCAGGGCGAAGCGCTTGCGGATCACCCGGGCGTCGCAGGGCTTGGCCACGGCGGCCTCGCGCAGCACCTGGGTCAGCCGTGCCGGCGGCACGCCCTGCGCCAGCCGCTCCTTCGCCGCGGCGTAGATCTCGGCAGGCTCGCCTTTCGGCACGTCGGCCTCATAGCGGGCTTGCAGGGTCGCCACCGCCTGGCGCGCCTCGGCCAGCGTGACGCGCAGCCGCGCGGCCTCGCCATTGCCGGCATCGAGCCGCCCGGACAGTTCAACCAACCGCGCATCCAGCTCGCGCACGCGGGCTTCGGCCAGCAGCGTTCCGGTCTGATAGGCGGAGTAGCCGAGCCCGCCGAGCACCGCCGCCCCCAGCAGCCACAGCGTCCCCCGCCACATCGCCTGCCGCCGGCGACGGCTGCGATCCCGGCTGAATTTACTCGTATAGGCCATATCGATCCCGTCGAAGTGTCACGTTCCGTCGCGCCGGACCATGCCGCCGCCGCGCCAAGACCGCAAGCGCGAGACGCATTACAGCGCCGATTCCCGCCACAGTATCGCGACCGTCCGCCGATAGGTCGCGCGCACCAGGCTTTCCGCCGGCCCCTCGATCACCACATGCCCCGCCAGCCGCCGTGTGACGGTCACACGCGCGCCGACCAGGCCAAGCTGCACCCGGTAGACCGCGTGCTCCGGCACCATGCCACCATGCCCGTCCCGCCGTGCCGGCACCGCGCCGCCATTGGGGGAGGCGAGTTCGACCGCTTCCAGCATCCGGGTGGACACCCGATCGATTTCACGCACCTGCAACTCCATCCGCAGCCCGTCTTCGCGCAGAAACGCCGCTCGCGCCCCCTTCTGCACGCGGTCGAGATCGGCCTCCCCGACATAGGCCTCCACCACGGCCGCGTCGGGGTCGACCAGCACCCCGAGCGGTTCGAGCCGTTTGATGTCATCGCCGCGCCGCAACCCCGCCGGCACGTCGGTCAACACCCCGGCAAACGGCGCCCGCACCGCGAGGTCCGCGGCCCGCGCCTCGGCATGGGAGAGCGACGCGGCCGCTTCCGATGCGGTCGCCATCGCCGTCTGCTGCGCCCTGCGCCGCTCGGCGTCGAAGCTGCGCGAGGCCAGGTCCGCCTGAGCCCCCGCAAGCTGCGCGGTCGCCGCCCGGATGGCGTGGTCGATTTCGGCCGATTGCAGCGTGAACATCGTCGCCCCGGCGTCAACCCGCGCGCCATTCGCCGACAATGTCAGCAGCCGCCCCGGCTCGGTGGTATAAAGCGTCGCCTGCCGGCCGGCCCGCAATATGCCCGGCGCGTCAACCCGCCCCCGCCACGGTACCACGAGCAAAGCCACGATCGCCGCAAGTGCCAGCAGGGTTACGACGCCATGCCGGTTGAGCGGCGTGGTCCAGCCGATCCGCGCCAGCGTCACCGCCTCCGCCAGGATCGGCCGGCTGACGAAATACCAGAGTTCGATACACATCAGGATGATCCCGAGTGCCTTGAACGCGAAGTGATAGACGAGAAACGCGATGCCGACGAACAGGAAGAACCGGTACACCCAGCTGGACACCGAATAGACCGTCAGCGTTGCCGCCATCGCCGGCGTGAATCTCTCCGGCGGCGGGAGGCCAGGCCGAAACATCAATTCCCGCAACCGCCAACGCGTCAGCCGGAACGCCCGGTCCTGGAGGTTCGGGATATCGAGCATATCGGACAGCAGATAATACCCGTCGAACCGCATCAACGGGCTGGTGTTGACCAGCAGGGTCAGCAACCAGGTGGAACTCGAGAGCGTGAACGCCGCCACCCGCAATGGCCCATCGGGCAAAACCGCCCAGGCGACGGTCGCCAGCACCGCGACGGTGATTTCCGCCAGCATCCCCGCCGCGTCGATCGCCAGCCGGTCCTGCCGGCGCACAAGCCGCCAGGCCTCGGTGGTGTCGGTCCACAGCACGGGCCACAACACCAGGAACGCCACCCCCATCGACGGCACCCTGCATCCGAAATGCCGTGCCGCCAGCCCATGCCCGAGTTCGTGCAACACCTTGGTCGCCGAAAGCGCGACACCCATCCACAACAGCCCATCGAGGGTGAACATCTCGACCAGACTATGGGTGTAGACATCCCACTCCCGCGACACCAGAAACACGGCGAACAGCGCGCCTATCCCCAACAGGCCGAGATAGAAGCGGCTGAACATCCAGTTCACGAATGGCAGCAAGCCCCGCAGGAACCGATCGGGGTTCACCAGCCGCAAGCGGAGGAAGAGGTAGTTGTGCACCAGCCAGGTCGCCGCGCCATGCTTGGCCGCTTCCGCCTGGGCGGCAAAATCGCTCGCATCCTGCTCCGATCCGGGTCGCAGGAGATTGGCGTGCCGGCAGAAAGCCGCGAGCCGAAGGATGTCGTCGTAGGTCGGCCGTAATGTGGTCTCTTCCGCAAGCGCGGAGACGATCGCCTCCGGCGCCTGCAACGCCCACCGGCTCAATATCTCGAAATCCTGCCAATCGATACGAATGAACCGGTGCCGCGCGGGGTCGTAAATCGACCAGGTCGGCTGCCCATCCGCCACCGGCCCGCGCGACAGCCGCAGCTCCTCGCGCAGCGGCGGCAAGACGGACGCGCTCATCCCAGCACCTCGCGCAGCCACGCGATCGGCCGGCGCAGCAGCCACAACGCGAGCGGCCGTTTGGGGCCGATGATCTTGGCGCTACCCTTGAGGCCGAGCCGCAGCGTGATGCCCTCGGCCAGCTCCGCGTCGCACAGATACACCAGGACCCCGGTGACGCTCAGCGTCGTCGTATAGCTCACCCTGGTCAGCACCGCCTCGCTGGGCCGGTCGGGGTTGAGATTGTCGAAGAACAGCACCCGAGCGCCCGGCTCCAGCGTGACCGCTTCGCCAACCGGCAATTCGATCTCCACCCGCCGCGACGCCGGCGCCGCGACCTGCATGATCCGCTCGCCGGTTTCCACCGGCCGCCCGATCCAGTCGGCCGGGTCATTGTAGACCGCGATACCATTCGCCGGCGCCGGGATGGCGGTGCGGCTGAGCAGGGTGCGCCGATATTCGAGATCCGCTCGGGCTGTTGATTTCCGTTGAGATCTGACCCGGGAAGGTC
>CAIYPH010000765.1 GCA_903928045.1 uncultured Rhodospirillales bacterium | reverse complement strand
GGAAGGAAGCGGTTCTTTTTTGAAAAAAAGAACCAAAAAACTTTTATCCGTTTGGTTGGCGTTGCCGGGGGAAGCGGTGAAGCCAACGAATCAAAAGTTTTTGCTTCTTTTTTCAAAAAGAAGCGCTTTCTTCCTGTCCGATCCGCACGCACGGATCGCCCCATGAGCGAGCTGATCGCCCTCGACGGGATTTCCGTGCAGTTCAACCTCGGCGGCGGCGGGTGGTTCGGCGGGCCGAAGCGCATCCTGCGGGCGGCGGAGAACGTTTCATTCGCCATCGCCGAGGGGGAGACCCTGGCGCTGGTGGGCGAGAGCGGCAGCGGCAAGAGCACGCTCGGCAATGTCGTCGCCGGGTTGCAGGCGCCGAGCGCCGGGCGTCTGCGGTTTCGTGGCCGCGAGATCGATCGCGCGGCCTGGAAGGAGGCGCGCCGCGCCCTCCAGATCGTCTTCCAGGACCCCTTCGGGGCGCTTGACCCGCGCATGCCGGTCTCCGCCATCATCGCCGAGCCGCTGCTGATCCAGGGCACCGCGACGGCGGCCGAACGCCGCGCCCGGGCGGCCGAGCTGGTCGCCCAGGTCGGTCTGCCGCTCGATGCGCTGAACCGCTACCCTCATGAGTTCTCCGGCGGCCAGCGCCAGCGCATCGCCATCGCCCGCGCGCTCGCCCCCTCGCCAGCGCTGATCGTCGCTGATGAGCCGCTATCGGCGCTGGACGTGTCGATCCAGAGCCAGGTGCTGAACCTGATGAAGGAGTTGCAGGAGCAGCACGGCCTCTCCTACCTCTTCATCAGCCATGATCTCGCAGTGGTGAACCACCTGGTGGATCGCGTGGCGGTGCTCTATCTCGGCCGCCTCGTGGAAATCGGCGGGCGGGAGGACGTATTCGAAACCCCCTCCCACCCCTATACGCGGGCGCTGCTGCACTCGGTGCCGCGGATCGGCCGCAAGCGGGCGCGGGGGCAGACCATCAAGGGGGAGATGCCCAGCCCGCTGCACCCGCCGCCGGGCTGCGTGTTCCATCCTCGCTGCCCCAAGGCCGCCGATATCTGCCGCAGTGAGGTGCCCGAGCTTCTCCCCGCGCCAGGCCGTCCCGGCCAAAGCGCCGCCTGTCATTTCCGGGAGTAGGGGCATGGGGCGCTATATCCTCCGCCGGCTGGTGCAGGCCATGATCGTGCTGCTGGTGATGTCCTTCGTCATCTACAGCCTGATTGGGCTGATGCCGGGCGACCCGATCGACATCATGATCGCCTCCAACCCCAACGTGGCGCCCGAGGCGGCCGCTGCGTTGCGCAAGCTCTACGGGCTCGATCAGCCCTTGATGATGCGCTACTGGCGCTGGCTGACCGCGGCGCTCGGCGGCGATTTCGGCTATTCGCGCACCCATTCGCAGCCGGTGCTGCACATGCTGCTGCCGGCGCTGGGACAGACCTCGAAGCTGATGATCTCGAGCTTCGTGATCTCCGTCATCCTCTCCTTCGGGCTCGGCATCATGGCCGCGCGCAAGCCGGGCGGGCTGGCGGATGGCATCATCAGCCTGCTCGCCTTC
>CAIYPH010000764.1 GCA_903928045.1 uncultured Rhodospirillales bacterium | reverse complement strand
CGATGCCGGGCAAGCAGATGGCGATCGACGCCGATCTCTCCTCGGGCATGATCAACGAGGCCGAGGCGCGGCGGCGGCGGCGGGAGCTGGAGGCGGAGAGCGCCTTCTTCGGCGCCATGGATGGCGCGGCGAAATTCGTCCGTGGCGATGCGATCGCGGCACTCATCATCACCTTCATCAACATCATCGGCGGGCTCGCCATCGGCGTGCTGCGGCATGGCATGGGCGTGGCGGCGGCGGCCAGTACCTTCACCACGCTCACCGTCGGCGATGGCCTGGTGAGCCAGATCCCCTCGCTGCTGGTCAGCACCGCGGCGGGCATCGTGGTGACCAAGGGCGGCATGGAGGGCAGCACGGAGGCGACCATCGTGCGCCAGCTCGGCGGCGCCAAGCCACTGGCCCTCGCGGCCGCGGCGGCGGGCGTGCTGGCGCTGATGCCGGGCCTTCCCTTCCTGCCGTTCATCGGGCTGGCCGGGATTTCGGGCGGGGCGGCCTATCTGCGCTGGAAGACACCGGAGGCGCCGGCGGAACCGGCGGTGCAGACGGTACACGCCAATGCGGAGGCGCCGATCGCGGATGCGCTGCGGATCGACCATATCCGCATCGAGCTTGGCTATGGGCTGCTCGGCCTGGCCGGCGGCGAGGGCGCGCGGTTGACTGAGCAGATCAAGGCGCTGCGGCGCTCGATCGCCACCGAGCTCGGCTTCATCCTCCCGGCCGTGCGGATCCAGGACAACATGGAGCTGGGGGCGGACGAATATTGCGTCCGCATCAAGGAGATCGTCGCCGGGCGCGGGCAGTTGCGGCCGGGCAAGTTCCTCGCGATGGGCGACGCCAGTTTCGCTCCGCGCGGCGAGCCGACGCAGGAACCCGCCTTCGGCCTTCCCGCCACCTGGATCGAGGCGGCGGACAAGGATGAGGCGGCGTTGCGGGGGCTGACGGTGGTCGACCCCTCCAGCGTGATGGCGACGCATCTGACGGAGCTGGTGAAGCAGAACCTCGCCGAGTTGCTGTCCTTCGCCGAGACCCAGAAGCTGATCGACGACCTTCCGCGCGAGCATCAGAAGCTCGTCACCGAGCTGATCCCCTCGCTGATTTCCACCGGCGGGGTGCAACGGGTGCTGCAGGGGCTGCTGGCCGAGCTGGTATCGATCCGCGATCTCGCCACCATTCTCGAAGGTGTCCAGGAGGCATGCAGCGGCCAGGCCCGGGCCATTCCGGCGATCGTGTCCCATGTCCGCACCCGGCTCGCGCGGCAGATCAGCGACAGCCATGTCGGGCCGGCCGGCTATATCCCGCTGATCACCCTCTCGCCGGAATGGGAGGGGGCCTTCGCGGAAGCCATCGTCGGGCCGCCCGAGGATCGCCAGCTCGCCATCGCGCCGTCGAAACTCAGCGACTTCATGCAGCGGCTGCGGGTGGCTTTCGATACCGCGGGGCAGGCGGGCGAGGCGCCGGTGTTGCTGGCGAGCCAGAACATCCGGGTGCATCTGCGCGCCATCGTCGATCGCATCCGGCCGGGCACCGCAGTGCTGGCGCAGACCGAGATCCATGCGCGGGCGCGGATCCGCACCGTCGGCACGATCTAGGCCGGCATGCGCATCAAACTCTTCACCGCGCCGGGCATGCCAGAGGCAATCTCTGCCATCCGGGCCGAGCTTGGGCCGGATGCGGTGATCCTCGGTTCGCGCCGCATTCGCGGTGGCGTCGAGGTGACCGCGGCGCGGGATGACCCGGAGCCGGCACCGGCTCCGGCGCCGGCGCGGGAGAATTGTCCGCTGCGGGCGCATGGCACGCCGGAGGCTTTGGCGGCGCGGTTGCGCAATGCCCCCTTACCCTTTGCGTTGTCGGTCGCGTTCCGGTTCCGGCCGCTCGATGCGGAGGCGTTGGCGCGGCCCATCGTGTTTCTCGGCCCGCCGGGGGCGGGGAAGACGTTGACGGTGGCGCGGCTGGCGACCCGGATGGTGCTGGCCGGGGCCGGGCCGCGATTGTTGACCGCCGATACCAGCCGGGCCTGCGCCTTCGAACAGCTTGCCGCTTTCGCTACCCTGCTCGACCTTCCGCTCGCACCGTTCTCGGCCAATCCGGCGCCGGCGGGGCCGACCTTGATCGACACTGCGGGGCTCGACCCGTTCTGCGCGGCCGATCGGGCCGAGATTGCCGGCATTGTCGGCGCCAGCAATGGCCTGCCGGTGCTGGTGCTGCCCGGCGGGATTGACGCCGTCGAGGCCGCCGAGTTGGCCGACGCGTTTGGCGAGTGCGGGGCGACCCGGCTGATCGCCACGCGGCTCGATATCGCCCGGCGGCTCGGCGGCATTCTCGCCGCGGCGGAGCGGCTGCCCCTCGCCGAGGCCGGGATCAGCGCCTCGGCCGCGGAGGGGCTGGTGCCGATGACGCCGGAGCGCCTCGCTTCCATTCTGCAACGCCGGCAACGGCCACGGAGCTTCGCCTGATGCCACGACCTATTGGCCGACTGCTCGCCATCGCCTCGGGGAAAGGAGGGGTCGGCAAGACCTGGCTCGCTGTCACCCTCGCCCATGCCCTGGCCAATGCCGGCCGCCGGGTTTTGCTGGTCGATGCCGATTTTGGCCTCGCCAACGTCGACATCCAGCTTGGCCTGATGCCGGAGCAGGACATCACCACCTACCTTGCCGGGGCGGCGCCGATTGCCTCCGTCGTGCTGCGGCATCCCGCGGGGTTCGACATTCTGCCTGGCCGGTCCGGCGCGGCGCGGCTGGCCAATCTGCCGATCGATACCCTGGCGGATTTGCTCGCGGCGCTGCGCGGCATGGCCACGCGGTATGACCATATCCTGCTCGACCTCGGCTCCGGACTCGACGGGGCGATCCGCTACATCGCCGCCCATGCCGACGCGCTGCTGGTCGTGGCGACGGAAGAGCCGACCAGTATCACCGACGCCTACGCGGTGCTCAAACTCCACGCCCAGGACCGGCCGGCGCCGATCGAGGTGCGGATCGTGATCAACCAGGCGATCACCCAGGCCTCCGGGCGGCGGGTGTTCAACACCATCGCCAATGCCGCGCAGCGCTACCTCGGCGCCGCCCCCTCGCTGGCCGGGATCATCCGGCGGGATGACCGGGTGCGCGACGCGATCCGCCGGCAGATGCCGCTCTTGCAGCGCCATCCGACATCGCAGGCGGCGCAGGAGGCTGAGACATTGGCGGCGGCTTTGGCGGCTTGATGGGGGAAGGAAGCAAGCGCTTCTTTTTGAAAAAAGAAGCAAAAACTTTTTGTTCGTTTGGCTTGGCGGAGAGTGCTCGGAGATGGTATATAGTTGCTATAACGTAACAAATTGAGCGTGATTCGGCGCATCTGGCCAGGCGGGTTTTGAAAACTGGGGTGGGGTGGGGCGGCGCTCCAGGGGGGCGTGCATGGGCGGACGGGGCCCGTGATGGGGTATGGGCGAGCGCCGGCGGCGCGCCAATGTCGCTTGGGACGTGCCGGCGGGGGCGCGCAGGGCGGAGTCCCGGCGCAGGCCGGCGAAGGGGTTGAGTTTGGCGCGCCAGCGGCGGCGCAGCCGGGTCAGCCAGGAGCGGGCGGGCGGGGCCTTCGGGGTGTTTTCGGCGGTCTCCCGGTGTTGGACTTGGGCGCTGGGCGGGGCCGGCGGGGCGGCGAGGGTCTGGGCAATCCGCTCAAGATGGCGTGCCAGCAGGCGGCCGATGGGGCCGCTCTCCGCGCAGGCCTGCGCCATGGCCAGCAGCAACCCAGCAAGCGCCAACGCCAGACTCGCCGCAGGTGCGGCGGGCTGGTCCGGTGCGGGGGAAGGGGTTGCGATGTCCATGACGCTAGAAATAACATCGCAGTCAGGATCACGCAAGAGATTTTTTGCCAGGTCGGCAAAAAAATTTCTTAGATCGGGATGCGCTAACCCGGATAATTCATCAGCCTTGCCGACGATCGTCGACCGCCAAGCGTCCCCTCAGTTTCTGGTTGTTGCCGACAGTTGTCCATCAGGCCGCTTGACGGTCCGTTGGGCAGGCTTTGATGTCTGGCAGGCGCTGGGGT
>CAIYPH010000763.1 GCA_903928045.1 uncultured Rhodospirillales bacterium | reverse complement strand
TCGCCATAGAGACGCGTATGCTTGGGGTCACCGGTTTTGCTGTTCCATGGATCGAATTGGGCAGCAATCGAGTTGGCGGCGGCGGCAAAGCTGGACTATATAGTCGATGCGCTGGAGCGTTTCGAGCGCCTCCTCCACACAATCGCGAACGCGCCGGCCCAGCCAGCTTCGCCGCGCTCGGCCCGCGCCGCTGCTCGCCCGTACCCCTCGTCACCCGCTTCCCCCGCAGGCGTCCCCACGATATACTGCCATCGTTAGTACATTCGGACACTACCATGCCCAAGGAAGCCGTCTTCACCCTGAAAATCGAACCCGACCTGCGTGACGCCTTCATGGCCGAAGCGGCCGCCACCCATCGCCCGGCCTCCCAGGTCGTACGCGAGCTGATGCGCAACTTCGTCGACACTCAGCGCGCTGTGCGTGACTACGATGCGTTCCTGGCCAACAAAGTCGAAAACGCCCGCGCCTCCGCCCGTGCCGGACTCCTCCGCCCCGATGCCGAGGTCGCCGCCCGCTTCGCCGCCCGACGCGACGCCGTCACCCGCCCCGAAGACACGTGAAAGTCTACTGGACCCAAGAGGCCGAACAAGATCGCGACGATATCTGGACCTACATCGCGGCCGACAATCCCGCCTCCGCGGCCCGCCTCGATGCCACGTTCGACGTAGCCGCAGCCTCGCTTCGCGAATTTCCGGAACGTGGCCGCGCGGGTCGTGTTAGCGGAACACGTGAACTGATGCCGCACGCAAGCTATCGCATGGTCTATGAAGTCGATGGCGAAGCCGTGGTGATACTGGCCTTGGTCCATTCCGCAAGGCTTTGGCCGCCTGCGCGGTAGCTGGTCCTCCCGGCGTGCAAAAAAATCTTAGTGCAGTCAATTTTCCTCTTGACGTATCGTGACGCTGAAGTTAAAAATACCCCCATGACCGATCCCACACCCCATCCAGCCCTGGCCGTCGCGGCGCTCGTCCGCCGGATCACCGCGTTTTTCGCGGTGTGGCTACGGCTGCGTGGGCTGTTTGATCGGGAAAAGGCGGCCATGGAGCGGGCCGTTCATGCCTATATAGTCGATACGCTGGAGCGTTTCGAGCGCCTTCTCCACACCCTCGCCAACGCGCCGGCCCCGCCGCCGGCCCCCGTCCGCGCGTCGGCCGAACCGCCCCGCGCACCCACCCGCGCCCGGACTCCGCACCGCGCCCCCCGCCTGCGCCGCGCCAAATCCCCCGCCACACCGGTGGCCACCCGACCGCGCGCCACGACTCCGCCCCCGGCGCCCACGCGCGTCATCCTGTCGCCGCGCGCGCCCCTCCAAGCCCCAACTCCGCCCGGCCGCCCGCCATACCCCCACCTCCGACGAACCTGACCCCTCAGACCCCGGACACCCGCTCACGCTCACGCTCAATTTGTTCCGGTCTCGAAATAAACGGATAGAACGTCTTTGCTTCTTTCTCTCCAAAGAAAGCAGACCCTTCCTTACTCCGCCGCCTGCCGCTGACTGATTGCAGCCAAAGCCGCCGCCTTGCGCACCCCGACAGCGGCATCCACCGGCCGGAACGGCGCCCGCACGCTGCGCCAGGCCGCCTCCCCGGTTTGCGCCGCTAGGATGGATTTGATCACCGAGATAAACGGCGCCTCGATCTGCCCGCACGCCGCCGCCATCGCCTCGGTGCCGCCGTGCCCGTTGAACATCGCGCGCACGAGGGCGGGCACCAGGTTGACCATGCCGCAAATCGTGCCCACCCCGCCGGCGTCGAGCGCCCGGGCGATCAGCACTTCGGCGCCGACGAGCGTGCCGATATCGGGCGCGATTTCGCGGAAGCGGAGGAAGCTGTTCCAGTCCCCGGTGCTGTCCTTCACCCCGGCCATGATCGGCCCGTACCGCCGCCGCAGCCCGGCCAGCGCCACCGCCGGCGTCTCAACGCCGGAGACCTGCGGGATATGATACGCCGTCACCCGCAACCGATCGGAGCCGACCCCATCGATGATCGCCGCAAACGCGTCCTCGATCCCCTCGGGGCTCACCTCGCGATAGTAATAGGGAGGAAGGATCATCGCATGCACCAGGCCGAGCCCCATCATGTCCCGGGTCAGCGTGATGCTATCGGTAATCGCCGGACAGCCGGTGCCGAGCGCGATTTGCGCGGCCGGAATGCCCTCCTGCAACAGCGCCTCCACGGCGGCGAGTTTCTCCGCCGCGCTGAACGAAGTGCCTTCGCCCGTCGTGCCGAACGGCACCAGCCCATCGCACCCATTGGCCAGCAGAAACTTGCCATGCCGCGCCAGCAAGGCGTGATCCACCATCCCGTCGGCGTCGAGCGGCGTGGTCATGGCGGACCAGAGGCCGCGGATGCAATCGGTCATGGCGGGTTCCTTCCCAGCGAAGCCGCCAAATTCGCACTCCCGGGCCGGGAAGGGAAGGGGCTTCAGCCCCCCAGAAACATCCGCCGTACCTCTTGGTCTTCCGCCATCTCCCGCGCCACCCCCACCAGCGCCGTCCGCCCATCCACCAGCACCACCCCGGTATCGGCGATCGCCAGCGCCTCCTGCGCGTTCTGCTCCACCATCGCGATCGCCGTTCCCTCCGCGTGGATCGCCGCGATACTGTCGAACAACGCCTCCGCCGCCACCGGCGACAGCCCCGCGGAGGGCTCGTCGAGCAGCAGCAATTTCGGCTGCACCATCAGCGCCATCGCCATGGCGAGGATCTGCCGCTGCCCGCCCGACAACGTCCGCGCCGCCTGCCGCCGCTTCTCCGCCAGCATCGGGAACCGCCCGAACAACCCCTCGATCCGCCCGGCTGCCGCCTTGGGTTCGAGAAACCCGCCCATCTCCAGGTTTTCCCGCACCGTCATGGTCGGGAAAATATTGGCCTCCTGCGGAACAAACGCGATCCCGAGCCTGGCCCGCGCCCGCGGGTCGAGCCCGGCGATCTCCTGCCCTTCCAGCCGGATGGAGCCCGATTTCAACCGCAGCAACCCGGCGATCGCTTTCAACAGGGTGGATTTCCCCGCCCCGTTCGGCCCGATGATCGCCACCATCTCGCCGGGCCGCACGGTGATCGCTGCCCCCTTGAGGATCTCATCCGCCGCGCC
Organism: uncultured Rhodospirillales bacterium; assembly: GCA_903928045.1. The sequence goes on along the minus strand of CAIYPH010000763.1, from coordinate 1,856 downwards.
GTAGCCGCAGACGACCCCCTCCGCCGCCATCAAGCCCATCGGCGCCGCCCCATATAGGCTTCCTGCACCACCGGATCGGCCGCCACCTCGGCGAAACGCCCCTCGGTCAACGTCCGCCCCTCCGCCATCACGATCACCGGGTCGCACAGCCTGGCCAGCAGGTCCATGTGATGCTCGATGACCAGGAAGGTGATGCCTTCGTCGCGCAAGGTGCGGAGATGGTCGGCGATTTCCTCGGCCAGCGTGGGGTTCACCCCGGCGATCGGTTCGTCGAGCAGGATCATTTTCGGGCTCGCCATCAACGCCCGCCCGATCTCCAGCAACTTCTTCTGCCCACCCGACAAGGCCGACGCCGGGTTATTCGCGACCCGCAGCAAATTGAGCCGCCGCGCGATCTCGATCGCCCGCACCCGTGCCGCCTCCTCCGCCTCCCGGCCGAGCCCGAGCAAGGCGGACACCACCTTTTCGCCGGGTTGGTCCGCCGCGTAGAGCAGGAGATTATCGAGCACCGAAAGCCGCGGAATCCCCCGCGCGATCTGAAACGTCCGCGTCAGCCCGGCTCGCGCCACCCGATCCGCCCGCCAGCCCGTGATGTCCTGGCCGTCGAACATCACCCGTCCGCCATCGGGGGGGACGACGCCGGTGATGCATTGGAAGGCCGTGGTCTTGCCGGCGCCGTTTGGCCCGATCAGCGCGGTGATGGTGCCGGCCTGCACGTCGAAATCGACGCCGCGCAGGGCCTGCACGCCATAGAAGCTGCGGGTGAGGCCGCGGACGGAGAGCAGGCTCACGCCCATTCCGCGCCGTCGAATCCATCGGGCAGCACGCCGGTGGGGCGGATCATGTCGTAGGGGCCGCGGGCGAGGAATTGGCCGGACCCTTCGGGCGCCTGCACCTTGCCGTCCCGCATCACCACTTCGCCGCGGCGGAGCGTGGCGACCGGCCAGCCCGTCACGTCCAGGCCCTCATAGGGCGTGTAGTCGATGGTGTGCTGCATGTGGTCGTTGGTGAGCCGGGTGCGCTTGTTGGGGTCCCACAGCACGAGGTCGGCGTCGAAACCGGGGGCGATGCTGCCTTTGCGCGGGTAGAGGCCGAATAGCTTGGCCGGGTTGGTGGCGGTGATGCGGGCGAAGGTCTGCAAGTCGATCCGCCCCTTGCTGACACCCTCGGAGAAGATGATCGGCAGGCGGGCCATGAGGCCGGGCACGCCGTTCGGGATGTCGCGGAAATTGGCGTCGGCGCCGTTGACCTTCTTGCCGCGCGTGCCGTCATAGCACCAGCCGGAATGGTCGGACGAGACGACATCAAGCGTGCCCTGGCGGACCTGCTGCCACAGCTTCTCCTGGTCCGCGGCGTCGCGCGGGGCGGGGGAGCACATGAACTTGGCGCCCTCGAAGCCTGGACGGTCCATGTGGCCGGCGGTCAGCACGAAGTATTGCGGGCAGGTCTCGCCCCAGACTTTCAGCCCGCGCGCCTGGGCGGCAGCGATTTCGGCGGCGACCTCGGCGCAGGAGACGTGGAAGATCTGGATCGGCTGGTCGACCATTTCGGCCAGCGCGATGGCGCGGTGGGTGGCCTCGCGTTCGATCATCTTGGGGCGGGACCAGGCGTGATACATCGGCGCGGTGCGGCCGGATTTCAGCAGTGCCTCGGTACGCCAGTTGATCGCCTCGTAGTTCTCGCAATGCACCGTCACGATCGCCCCGGCGCGGCGGGCGGCGGCGAGCACGCGGATAAAAGCGCGATCATCGAGGTGCAGCGGATCATAGGTGAGGAACACCTTGAGGCTGCGCACGCCGGAGGCGACGACCTCGGGGATTTCCTTCCAGATCACATCATCGGACGCATCGGTGATG
>CAIYPH010000762.1 GCA_903928045.1 uncultured Rhodospirillales bacterium | reverse complement strand
TCGACGGTTTCCCGCGCACCGTCCCCCAGGCCCAGGCGCTCGATACCATGCTGTCCAGCCGCGCCATGCAGCTTGAGGGCGTGGTCGAGCTGAAGGTTGATGACGCCGCGCTGACCGAGCGCATCGCCGGGCGCTACACCTGCGCCAATTGCGGCGCCGGTTACCACGACGTGTTCCAGAAGCCCCGCGCCGAGGGGGTCTGCGATAGTTGTGGCGGCACCAAATTCACCCGCCGCGCCGATGACAACCGCGAGACCGTGGGTGCCCGCCTGGCCGCCTATCACCAGCAGACCGCCCCCATCCTGCCGCACTACGCGGCGCAGGGCCGGCTGCATGCCGTCGACGGCATGGCCGACATCGATGATGTCACCCTGGCGCTCACCGCGCTGCTTGACGGCTTGGCGCCGGCGCGATGACTCGCCGGTCCAACCCTTACTTTTTCTGCATGGCAGCCCGGCAGGCTCTCGCCGGCGCCGTGCGTGCGTTGACTCAAGAGGGTTCGCGGCTATAGTGCGCGCCCTCGGCGGGGCCCACTGGGTTCCGCCCGATATGTTTTGTGAGCCCGATGACATCGCCGTTCCTGGCGCGGTTCGGGCGTATTAGGAGTGAATGGCCGTGGCGCGTATTGCCGGCGTGAACATCCCGACGAACAAGCGGGTAACGATCAGTCTCCGCTACATTTATGGCATCGGTCCGACCAAGGCGCAGGAAATCTGCGGCAAGCTCGGAATCGCCGATGACCGTCGCGTCAATCAGCTCTCCGATGAGGAAGTGCTGAAGATCCGCGAAATCATCGACCGAGACTACCGCGTCGAGGGTGATCTCCGGCGTGAAGTCGCGATGAACATCAAGCGGCTCATGGACCTCGGTTGCTACCGCGGCCTGCGTCACCGTCGCGGCCTCCCGGTGCGCGGTCAGCGGACGCACACCAACGCCCGCACCCGCAAGGGCAAGGCGGTGGCGATCGCCGGCAAGAAGAAGGTGACGAAGTAATCCTACCGGGATTGCTTCCGCCTCATTGGAACACAGTCGCGGCTTGAACCGCCGCGGCGCTTTGTTGGACAGGACCGAAACTCATGGCGAAGCCTGCCGCCGCTGCGCGCACCCGTAAAAAGGAGCGCAAGAATATCACGTCCGGCGTGGCTCACGTGGCCGCGACCTTCAACAACACCATGGTGACCATCACCGACGCCCAGGGCAATACCATCGCCTGGTCATCGGCGGGCATGCAGGGCTTCAAGGGCAGCCGCAAGTCGACCCCCTATGCCGCGCAGGTCGCGGCCGAGGATGCCGGCAAGAAGGCCCGCGAGCATGGCATGGAAACCCTCGAGATCGAGGTTTCGGGCCCCGGCTCCGGTCGCGAGAGCGCGCTCCGCGCCCTCCAGGCGGTTGGCTTCTCCATCACTGCCATCCGTGACATGACCCCGGTGCCGCATAACGGCTGCCGGCCGCGCAAGCGGCGGCGGGTGTGATCCCATGAGACTTTCCGCTGTCATGCAGAAGAACTGGCAGTCGCTCATCAAGCCCGAAAAGCTTGCGGTCGACCACGGTTCGGACCCTCAGCGCGTCGCCACCGTCATCGCCGAACCGCTCGAGCGCGGCTTCGGCCTCACGCTGGGCAACGCCATCCGCCGCATCCTGCTGTCCTCGCTGCAAGGCGCGGCGGTCACCGCGGTGCAGATCGACGGCGTGCT
>CAIYPH010000761.1 GCA_903928045.1 uncultured Rhodospirillales bacterium | reverse complement strand
TCGCTGCCCGACGCACCGGCCAGCTTCGGGGCCTCGCTGCCCGACGCACCGGCCAGCTTCGGGGCCTCGCTGCCCGACGCACCGGCCAGCTTCGGGGCCTCGCTGCCCGAGGCGCCAGCCAGGGTCGGGGCCTTGTTGCAGGCGGGGTTCATCTGCGCGGTCTGCGCGAAAGCGCCGGTCGAGAGGGCGAGAACCAGGGCGGTGCCGGCGAGAAGTTCCTTGATACGCATGGCTGCATTCCTTCGGTTTCAGCGCCGTTTCATGGCGCGGGTTGTGGGCGGTCGATCCTTTGCGTCCCTTGTCAGGTCCGGCCGCGTCGTTGCCGGGCGCTGCAAGTGCTGCACATCGGGAAGACATGCAGCCTCACCCTCCGTTACGCAGAAAATCGACATTGGATGCGCGGCCCGGCACAATTCTCGTCAGCTCCGACCCGGCGATCCGATCGCATCCGAGATCGGTGTCTCCTACCGGGAAATCACCCCCGCCAAGCGGCGGGCATGAAAACGGCGCGGCCATCATTATGACCGCGCCGCGTTCAGAATATTGCCCGCCGGATCAGCCGCGCGACATGTAGCCGCCGTCGCAGGGAATATCCGCACCGGTCACAAAGTTTGAGGCCGGCGCGGCCAGGAACACTGCGATCCCCGCGAGGTCGGCCGGCACGCCCCAGCGCGCTGCCGGGGTGCGGGCGAGCACCATTTCGTTGAGGCCGGGCACCTGGGTACGCGCCGCCTCGGTGAGCTCGGTGTCGATCCAGCCGGGCATCACGCAGTTGCACTGGATGCCGTCCTTGGCCCAGGCCGCCGCGGTCGCCTTGGTGAACTGCGAGATCGCGCCCTTGCTCGCGGCGTAAGGCGCGGCATGCGGGGCGCCGAACCAGGTCATCACCGAGCCGATATTGATCACCTTGCCACCACCGGCGGTGACCATGTGCGGATAGGCCGCCTGGCTCATCAGGAAGGCGCTGGTCATGTTGGTGTCCATCACCCGATGCCACTCCGCCTCCTCGTACTGGTGCGGGAACTTGCGGATGGCGATGCCGGCGTTGTTGACGAGGATATCGAGCCGGCCACAGCGCGCCACGGTCTCGGCCACAAGCTTCTCGCACTCGGCCTTCCTGGTCACATCCGCGGCGATGAAGATCGCGCCATGGCCGAGCTCGGCCGCCGCCTTGTCGCCCTTGGCCTGGTTGCGGCCGGAGAGCACCACCTTGGCGCCGGCGGCGGCGAGGCCGCCCGCCATGCCGAGGCCGATGCCGCCATTGCCGCCGGTGACAATGGCAACCTTGCCGGTGAGATCGAACGGATTCATGTCTGGGCGCCCCTGTGATTTTGACGGACGATGGGTATCACCGGGCCTCCCAACGGTCAAAATGCCGTCGCTAGAGCAGCAGCTTGCCGCCGACCATCAGCAGGGTGATCGCCAGGATCGGGCGCAGGATGTAGTCGGGCAGCCGGACGGACATCAGCGTGCCGATGATGATGCCGGGGATGGACCCCGCCAGCAGCGACACGAGCAGCATCCAGTCGACCGAGCCAACGAACCAGTGGCCGATGCCGGCGATCAGGGTCAGCGGCACGGCGTGCGCGATGTCCGAGCCGATGAGCTGCGGCAGCGGGATGCGGCGATACAGCACCACCAGCACCGTCATCCCGATCGCGCCGGCACCGACCGAGGAGAGCGTGACCAGCACGCCCATCACGGCGCCAAGCACCACGGTGGCGGTGGCGACATGCGGCCCGTCGAGCCACGGCATTTTCCGCGCGGTGTAGGCGAGAATGTGGCGGCGCGAGAGCACCGCCATCGACGTAAGCACCAGCGCGACGCCGAGACTGCTCGACAGCAGCCGCGCGCTGCCGGTGCCGAGCGTCTCAAAGCGCGACATCGCCAGCAGCGTCAACAGCGTGGCCGGCACGCTGCCATAGGCAAGCAGGCGGGTGATGCGCCAGTTCACCGTGCCGTGGACACCATGGGTCAGGGTGCCGACGGTCTTGGTCGCGGCGGCGAACAGCAGGTCGGTCCCGACGGCGGTGGCGGGATGGATGCCGAACATCAGCACCAGCAGCGGCGTCATCAGCGAGCCACCACCGACGCCGGTTTGCCCGACCAGGACACCCACCAGGAATCCGGAAAGGCTGTAAAGCGGGTCGATTGGAAGAGTTCCGGCCATGCTTGTCTCCACCATGCCGAATGATCCTAGTGCTTCAGTGTGATTTCGTGGTGCCAATTTTCCGTGATTAAGTGTAGTTCCGTAGATGATCCCGCTGCCCTCGTGGAACAGACCGCGACGTCAGTGCTTGCGCTGCACCCCCAACCCATTCAATTCTGCCGTCCCTGGTGAAGACAAGGCTCTGCCAGGCGGCTCACTGAGGATTTTGCGCGCGCATGCGACCTCGCATCCTTCTGATCTCCATGGCCGACTGGTTCGGGCCGACCCGCCTGCCGCGCGTGCTGCGCAAGGCGGGCTTCGAGATCGGCATCCTCGCGGATCCCGAAGGGTTGCTCGCCACGTCCCGCCATGTCGACTTCCGCTACGCGCTGTCACCCGACCTGGTGCGCCTCGGCGTGCTCGGCCCGGTTCTGCGGACCATCGAAGGGTTCGCGCCGCGGCTGGTGGTGCCGTGCGACGAGACGGCGGTGCATCTGCTGCAAAACATCGCGATGTCCTGGGATGGCGCGCGCGGACCTGGCGGCCAGCTGCGGGTGATGATCCCGCCAATGGTTCGCGAAATCGTGCTGCGATCGCTCGGCGAGGCGCGGACGTTCGCGGTGCGCACCAGCCGGCCGCTGGCCCGCAAAATGGCTGGCCTGCTCGGCATTCCCGCGCCGCCGAGCGCTCCGGTGCCCTATCTGCAATCGGCCGAGGGGTTCGCGCGCGATCACGGCTGGCCGGTTGTGCTGACGCGCGGCGGCCGGATCGGCGGCGACCAGGTGCGCATCTGCGCCAACAGCGCCGAGCTTCACGCGGGATACGCAGCACTGACGCAGGATGAAACGCAGGCCGGCGGGCTGCGGCGGGCCGCGCGCTACGCCTACTGGTCCCTGCGTACCGGTTTCCATCTGGCGGGCGACATCACCAGGCCCCTCGGGGACGGATCGCAGATGGCGATCGAAGCGGTCATCCCTGGCCGACCGGCCTCCTATACCGTGGTTGCCTATGATGGGCGGTGGCTCGGCGGCATCGCAGCCATTTCCGAGCGCGTCTATCCGCCAGGCAGCGGCGCGAGTAGCGTCGTGCGGTTGATCCATGAGCCGGCGATGGCTGATGCCGGGCAGAAACTGGTCGGCCGTTTCGGCTTCACCGGGTTCGGCGGTCTCGACTTCATGCGCGATGACAGCACCGGGCAGCTCTGGTTCCTCCGCTTCAACGCGCGGCCGACGCCGTTGTCGCATCTGGGGGCGCTGGCGGGGGGGGATTTGTGCACCGCCCTCTACGCCGCGGTGACCAACGCGCCCATTCCACCACCGAAGCCGTTCAAGGAAACCTCGGTGGCGCTGTTCCCGCAGGACTGGGCGCGCGATCCCGATGCCGCCGATCGCGGCGCCGAGTATGCCGATCTGCCCGAGGAGGACGACCGGCTGCTGGCGGCCCTGAAGGCGCAACTGCCGCGGCCCGGCTGATCATCCCTCGGCCAGGGCCTCGCGGCTGGCGCGGACGCGCTCGACGCGGCGCTGGTCCATTTCAGTGACCTCGAACAGCCAGCCGCCGAACACGATGCGGTCACCGGTGCGCGGCACGCGGCGGAGCAAGGCGAGGATCAGGCCGGCGAGGGTGTGGTAGCTGCCCTCCGCCGGCAGGTCCGGCAAATCGAGCCGGGCCTTCAGCTCGTCGACCGGCATGGCGCCGTCGAGGTTGAGCACACCCTCCGGCGGCACCGGTGCGCCGGGCGCCGGCTCGGCAGGTTCGGGGTCGCCGACGATGGCTTGCAGCACGTCGGCGGCGGTGACGACGCCTTCGAAGCTGCCGTATTCGTCGAATACCAGAGCGAGGCCGAGCGGATCGGCCTTGAGCCGCTCCAGCGCGTCGAGCGCGGTGACGGTATCCGGCATCACCATGGGTTGGCGCAGCGCGGCGGCGATCGACAGTTCCTTACCATCGAGAATGCGGTCCAGGATGTCCTTGGCCTGCACCACGCCAACCACGTTGTCGATCCGCCCGTCGCAGACCACGAAGCGGGAATGGGGCGCGGATTTCAGGGTCTGCACGATGTCCTTGGGCGGATCGGTGCGGTCGATCCAGGCGATGTCGGTGCGCGGGGTCATGATGGCGCGCACCGGCTTGTCGGCGAGGCGGAGCACGCGCTCGATCATGTCGCGTTCCTCGGTTTCCAGCACGCCGGTCTCCTCGCCCTCAACCAGCAGCGCCTTGAGCTCCTCCTCGGTCACCGTCTGCTGCGCCGCGGTGTGGGCGCCGAACAGGCGCAGCACCAGGGCGGAGGATTTGCCGAGCACCCAGACCACCGGCATAGCGAAGCGGGCGAGCATGGCGAGGATGGGAGCGGCCACCGCGGCGACGCGCTCGGGGTTGCGCAAGGCAAGCTGCTTCGGCACCAGTTCGCCCAGCACCATCGTGAGATAGGTGATGGCGATGACGACCAGGATGATCGAAATCGTGCCGGCGAAGCGGCCGACATGGGGCAAGCCCTCAAACAACGGCGTGAGCCCGGCTTCCAGCCTGGCGCCGCCGAATACGCCGGAGAGAATGCCGACCAGCGTGATGCCGACCTGCGCGGTGGGCAGGAATTGCTGCGGATCATCCGCCATCCGCCGCGCCAGCGCCGCGCCGGCGACGCCCTTGCGCTCCAGCACCGCAAGGCGGGCGCGGTTGGAGGAGATCAGGGACAGTTCGCCCAAGGCGAGCAGGCCGTTGAGCAGGATGAGCAGAAGGATGGTAGCGATATCGACGGCGATATCCATGCGGCAGTATCCAGGAGGACTGAGTCGGCAAGAGTGCCCTCACCATAGACCGAAATGTCCCGCCTTCCCCCGGCATTTTGCCGCTGTCTGACACGCCAAGGAGGATCCCGTGCCGAAATTGCCCGTCACCGCTGTTTTGCTTGGCCTGCTCGGCCTGATACCGGTGCTCGGCTGCGGCGCCGCCGCGCTGTGGCTGCCGGGCGACAAAGGGCAGAGCTACCTTTCCGCGCTGATCGCCTATGGCGCGGTGATCCTCTCCTTCCTCGGCGCGGTGCATTGGGGCCTGGTGATTGGGGCTGCGGCGCCGCGGGCGGCCGGCATGCGGCTCGGGCTTGGCGTGGTGCCGTCGCTGATCGGCTGGCTCGCTTTGCTGCTCGGCGGCGCCGTGGGCAGCGGCGCGGCGCTGGTTACGCTGATCGCTGGCTTTGCCGCCACGGTCTATGGCGAGTCGCGGGCGACGCGAGCCGGGCTGATCCCGCCGGGCTACATGGTGCTGCGGTGGGGGCTGAGCGTTGCGGTGCTTCTGACCCTCATTCTGGTTACGATTGTACGTTTTTTGGGTATCAGGATCAATTTTTAAATTATTCTCTCGAAATCCACGGCGATTCATGGTTTGGTAAGACATACCTTCCCAACGGAGTGGGCCATGGCCGACCTGCCGAACCGCACCAGCGCCGAGATCATCACCTTTCCGACCACACCCAAATCAGCCGCCGCCGCCCCCGTCCCGTCGGACGACGGGGCCGCCCGGCTGCGCGCCGCCCTGGTCGCGCTTGATGCCGCGGTCCGTTCCCAGCGCGCGGCGATGGCGGATTGGCAGGGGGCGATCGGTGACCTTCAGCGCAGCATGGGCAAGCTCGGCGCCTCCGTCACCGGGTATCGCGAACGCCTCGGCGCGCTCGACGGCAAGATCGTCTCCCTCGGCGATACCGCGCGGCGCTTGCAGGCCCAAGCGGCGGCGCTGGAGACCGCCACGCAGGGCTGATCTCCCGCGCCGGGGTGTCACCCCAGGCGATTCACCCCTAACATCCCGGCCGGAATCAGCCGGGGGCAGTGCGGGTCGGGATGTTCGAGCTTTGGGTGCCGATCACGGCGGCGGCCGCGTTGTTCCAGACCTGGCGAACCGCCTTGCAACAGAAGCTGCGCGGGGTGCTCTCGGTCAACGCCGCGGGGTTTGTGCGCTATCTGTACGCGCTGCCGATGGGCACGGCCATGCTCACGCTCTACACGTGGCTGAGCGGCCACACCCTGCCGACCATCAACCCGCCATTCCTCGGCTTCTGCGCGATCGGTGGGTTGTTGCAGATCATCGGCACCTCGCTGCTGATCATGGCCTTCGGCTATCGCAGCTTCGCCGTCGGCACCGCCTATGCCAAGACCGAGGCGGTGCAGGGCGCGATTGCCGCCTGGATCATCCTCGGCGAGGCGATTTCGCCGCTGGCCGGCGTCGGCATCGGGCTCGGCGTGGTCGGCGTTCTCGTGCTGTCGCTGGCCGGGCGCGGGCTCGGGCGGGGCGAGATCCTGGCCGCCACCTTCCAGCCCGCGGCGCTGTGCGGCCTTGGCTCCGGGCTGGTGTTCGCCTTCGCGACGATTTTCATCAAGAAATCGAATATGTCGCTTGGCGGGCCGGATGTGATCCATCAGGCGCTGTTCACTTTGGTGATCACCAACGTGATGCAGACGGCAATGCAGGGCTCCTACCTCGCGCTGCGCGAGCCGGACCAACTCCGCAAGGCCTTCACCACCTGGCGCAGTTCCGCCTGGGTCGGCACGTTGTCGGCCTGCGGCTCGGCCTGCTGGTTCAGCGCCTTTGCCATGGCGCCGGTGGCGCTGGTGCGCTCGATCGGGCAGATCGAGATGGTGTTCACCCTGCTGTTCAGCCGCTTCTACCTCAATGAGAAGATCAAGCCGGGCGACGTGGCAGGGCTGTTGCTGGTGGTCGGCGGCGTTGTGCTGGTGCTGATCGGGCGCTGACTACTTGCGGCTCCACAGGCTCCAGTAGCGGCTCCCCGCGCGAAGGGCGAAGTCGGATTTAATGGCGTCGGCGTAGATCTCGATCATCGCAGCGCTGGTCGGCAGGTCGTAATAGGTCTTCGGCACCAAGATATGGTCAACGCCGGCGAGCAGCAGCGCCGGGTTGGGGCGGGTCGTGGCCGAGAACGTGCGGCCGGCATCCCACCATAGCAGCTCATGCGGCGGCGGCCGTGTGCCGAGCAGCAGCGGGAAGGGATTGCTCCAGGCCAGCGGCAGCACGGTCTGCCCCGGCGCGGCATGGCGGCGCAGCAGATCGGCGCCGTCACCGAGCACCAGGAAGTACTCGGCGTCGTTCGCAACTCCCGGCAGCGCATCGGCCGGCGCCAATTGTAGCCTCACGTCACTGGACGCGATGCGCAGATCGGCGAGCGGCGTCGCGGCGAGCCATGCGACTTCCGGCCCGGCATGGGACGTGCGCAGCGCCGTGCGTGCGGCGGCGGCCGTGTCGAGCGCCAGCGGTCGCAGGAATAGCAGTGCGACGGCGGCCAGCGCGGCGAGGCGACGCCATTGCGGCACTCCCGCCCAGCCCGGGCCGGAGGCAAAACAAAGCAACCCGGCGAGCGGCAGCAGCGGGTTTTCGGCGGCGAAGTAGTTCTGGGTGCCAATGGCGACGCCGCAGGCGATCAGCGCGACCGGCATCGAGAGCCGCCGCACCAGCCCGGCGGTAACGCGGCGCTCGCCCTCGGCCAGCATGGCAATCACCACCACCACCGAAAACCCGGGCATGGCCGATTGCGCCACCGCGAGGAACTGCCAGAACCGCGCCGGGTCCGCCTGCGCGGTGGCGGCGGCGCGGAGATCGGCGAGATAGGGCAGCAGGCTGCCGGTCACCGCCTCGATCGCCACCATCGGCAGCGCGAAGCCGAGCAGACCGCCCAGCGCGAAAGACAGCCGCGCACCCCGCCGCACCGCGAGCCAGGCGAGGCCCGTCACCCCGACGCCTGCGAGGAAATAGGTGATCTTGAGGTGGAACAGCAGGCACAGTAGCAGCCCGGCCAGCACGCCATCGCCCCGCCCCACCCGGCGCGGCAGCATGGCGGCCACCGCGAGCAGCCCGATCAGCGCCCAGCCGAAGCGGTTATAGGCGGCGTTGTAGGTGATGCCGTCCCACAAATCCCCGGGCTGGCGCGGCGAGGCGGCGACGAAGGCGGCATAGGTCGCCAGCAGCGCCCCGCCCCATCGCCCCAGCCGCCCCCAGGCCACCCCCCAGGCGAGCAAAGCGGCGACCGCCCCGGCGATCAAGTTGGCGTAGACGATCGTCCGGGCCGAGACCGGGGCCAGCGCGGCCGCCGCGCGGAACGGCAGCAAGTAGAACAGGCCAAGCGGCGACTGGAAATCGACATGCGGGCGATCTCCGCGTAGCAGATGCCGCACCGCCTCCAGCGGGATGAACATGTCCTGCACCCAGCGGTCATAGAACACGCTGCCCCGACAGAGTTGCAGCCAGCCGAGGCCGGCCAGCGCGGCAAACGGCAACGCGGCAGCCGCAACTGCGGAGAAGGGGGCGGCCGCCGTCGCGCGCTCCGTCATTTGACAGGACTCTCCGGGAAATCAGATACCACAAGCAGTTTCTGGCAGAGGGGCGGAATGAAGGCAACGACGCCGCCGGCCCATGATACCGCGCCGGATGCCCAAACGCGGATCATGGTGTTCATTCCGGTCTATAATTGCGCGCCGCAAATTGGGCGGGTGATCGCCCAGTTCACCCCCGCGGTGATGCGCCATGTCAGCCGCCTCGTTGTCATCGACAACCGCAGCACCGACGACACGCTTCGCCGCGCCCGCGATGCCCTCGCCACCTTGCCGGCGGATCGCTGGCTGCTGCTGCGCAACGTCGAGAATCACGGGCTCGGCGGTTCGCACAAGGTGGCGTTTGATGATGCGATCGCCCAGGGCTTCACCCATCTCGTGGTGCTGCACGGTGATGACCAGGGCAGCATCGCCGATCTGCTGCCGCTGCTCGATGCCGGCGCCCATCTCACCTGTGACGCGCTGCTCGGCGGCCGGTTCATGCGGGGATCGCGCCTGCCCGGCTATTCCCGGCTGCGCACCGCGCTGAACCATCTCGCCAACTGGGCGCTCACCGCGATCACCCTCACCCGGGTGCATGATCTCGGCGCCGGGCTCAACCTTTACCGGGTCGCCGCCTTCGCCGATCGGGCCTATCTGCCGTTCATCGACACGCTGAGCTTCAACCAGATGCTGCTGCTGCACTCCATCAACGCCGGCCACCGCCTGCGCTTCTTCCCGCTGACCTGGCGGGAGGATGATCAGGTCTCCAATGCCCGCCTCGCCCGCATGGGGGTGCGGCTCGCGCGGATCATGCTGGGCTACGTGATCAACCGGCGCGCTCTGCTCACCCGCAATCTCGGCCGCGCGGATGGTGACTATCGCAGCGACATCGTCGCCGGCGGGGCGCCATGACGGCGCGTCCACCGGTCAATCTGGTGATGCCGATGGCCGGGCGGGGCAGCCGTTTCGGCCGCGCCGGGTTTGGCCTGCCCAAGCCGCTGCTGACGCTGGATGGCCAGCCGTTCTTCTGGTGGGCGACGGAGTCGGTGCGCCGCAGCTTCGATGTGCGCCGCCTCGTCTTCGTCGTGTTGCAGGAACACATCGCCGAACACGCGATCGACCGGGTGATCCTGGACCGCTTCCCCGAAGCCGAACTTGTCGCGCTGCCCGACGTCACCTCCGGCGCGCTCGCCACCGCGATGGCCGGTTGCGGCGGGCTCGATGACGGGTTCCTGCTGGTGAATGACTGCGACCAGGCCTTCCGCGCCGATGCTCTGGCCGCGGCCCTGCCGGGCATGGCCGACGCATCGGGCGTGTTGTGCCACTTTCGCGCGCGCGACCCGCGCTACTCCTTCGCCCGCTATGACGACGCCGGCCACCTGGTGGAGACCGCGGAGAAGCGGGCCATCAGCGACATGGCGATCGCCGGGCTCTACGGGTTTCGCCATGCCGCGACCTTCCTGCGCCATGCCGAGGAATACGCGCGCACCTGCCCCTACGACGAGTGGTTCATCAGCGGCGTCTACAACACCATGGTCGCGGCCGGGGAGACGGTGCGCGGGGTGATGCTGGATGCGCATCTCTCCTTCGGCACCCCCGAGGAATTCGCCGCCTCCGAAGGGCACACGGGCACGCTATGGACGCCCTGACGGCGCTGCTATTCGCCACCGCTTTGGCCATGCTGCTGGTCGGCCATCTCGTGCGCGTGGCGCGCTGGATGCTGCTGCTGCGGCAGATCGGCCGGCCGGAGCCGGGGGCCGGGTTCCTCGCTTTGTCGCTTGCCTACGTGCTCAACACCTTCCTGCCGCTGCGCCTCGGCGAGATCGCCCGCGTGCTGCACTACGCCGCCCGCACCCGGGCCGACCCCGCCTATGTGCTGGCGAGCATCGTGGTGGAGCGCGCGTTCGACGTAGTGGCGGTGGCGGTGATT
>CAIYPH010000760.1 GCA_903928045.1 uncultured Rhodospirillales bacterium | reverse complement strand
TTTCAACCCAATATTGCGTACCGAATCCAACTATCCCGCGTCGGCAGCCAACGGCAACGACGGAATGAAAAGTTTTTTTGGTTCTTTTTGTCTACAAAAAGAACACCCTTCCCTCACCTCGAAAACGCGACCAACGGCAGCACGCTTGCGAGAGGCAACCAGAGGCGCCTAGGCTCCAGGCAACGAAACTCGCGGCACACAACGCGCAATTGGAGGAGTGACCATGGCGATGACCCGACGGGTGGCAATGGGAGCGGCGACCGGCCTGGCCCTGTCCAACATCGGCGCCCAGGCGCAGGAGGCCGCCCCGATCGCCGATACCGCCACCGGCAAGGTGCGCGGCGGCCGCGACGGGCGCATCAACGTCTTCAAGGGCATCCCCTACGGCGCCTCGACCGGTGGCGCCAACCGGTTCCGCCCGCCCCAGCCCGCAGCACCCTGGACAAGCGTGCGCGAGGCCACCGCATTCGTGCCCATGTGCCCGCAGGTCGTGCGCGGCACCGCGTCCATCTTCAGTTCCTGGACCTTCGACACCGAGATGAGCGAGGACTGCCTGGCCCTGAACGTCTGGACGCCCGCCCTCGCCGACGGCGCCAAGCGGCCCGTCATGGTGTGGTTCCACGGCGGCGGCTTCACCTCCCTCTCCGGCTCCCGCAACGTGTTCGACGGCACCCGCCTGGCCACCAAGGGCGATGTCGTGGTCGTCACCCTCAACCACCGCCTCAACATGTTCGGCTACCTGCACCTCGCCCCCTTCGCCCCCGACTATGCCGACGCCGGCAACGTCGGCCTGCTCGATCTCGTCCAGGCGCTCCGCTGGGTGCGCGACAACATCGCCGCCTTCGGTGGGGACCCCGGCAACGTCACCATCTTCGGCCAGTCCGGCGGCGGCGCCAAAGTCTCCTCCCTGATGGCGATGCCCCTGGCCGCCGGGCTGTTCCATCGCGCCATCGTGCAAAGCGGCTCCTACATGCTGCAGGCGCTCGATGCCGAAGCCGGCGCCGCGATCACCCGCAAAATGCTCACCGCCCTCGATATCGCACCCACCGACGCCGCCAAACTCGCCACGCTGCCGATGGAAGCCCTCGTCGCCGGCATGGCAAAGGCACAGAAAATGCCCGGCGGCCTCGATTTCCGCCCCGTCGCCGATGGCCGCGCCCTCCCCTCCGGCCCCTGGAGCCCCGGCGCGCCGGCGGTCTCCAAATCAGTGCCGATGATGGTCGGCACCGTCGCCACCGAGATGACCCTGCTCACCGGCGCTGGTGACCCCGCAACCTTCACGCTCGACGAGCCGGCCCTGCGGCAACGCCTGCTGCGCTGGTTCAAACCCGCCGACATCGACCGCGTGATCGCGACCTTCCGCATCACCTGGCCGGGCGCCACCCCGTCTGACCTGTTCTTCGCTGTTGATACCGACATGTCGATGCGCCTCGCCGCCTGGCGCCAGGCCGAGCGCCGAGCCGCCCAGCAAGGCGCGCCGGTCTGGCTCTACGAGGTCGACTGGCAAACCCCGGTGGAAGGCGGCAAATGGAAAACTCCCCACTCCGTCGAACTCGCCTTCGTGTTCGACAACGTGGCCAAATCCGCCGCCATGGTCGGCACCGGGCCGGAAGCACAGTCGCTGGCGGACCAGATGAGCGCCCGCTGGCTCACCTTCGCCCGCACCGGCAACCCCAACGTCGCCGGCATGCCGCAATGGCCGGCCTATGACACCACGGTGCGCAATACCATGGTGTTCGACGTCGCCTCCAAAGTGGTCCCGGATCATCGCGGCGCGGAGCGTGCCCTGCTGGCCGGATTGGTGCCCTGAAGCGCGGAATCGAAAACAGGATTTTTACAGGAAGCGTGTTCTTTTTGCGAACAAAAAGAACCAAAAAAACTTTTCCTGACTTCGTTGCCGTTGGCGTGCCTCCCTGGATGGTGGGAGCGGCACACGCCAATCGGTTAAAAGTTTTTTGCTCCTTTTTTTACAAAAAAGGAGTGCTTCCTTGCGCTTGCCTTGCCTTCTCTTCGTCTCTCGGGTCCTCAAGCGAACGGAGTATCCTTGGGTCTGTGCCGCCCCCTCCATCCGGGGCCCCGGAAGAATTCCGCCGCTGAGGGCCTCGTCAGATCATCCCGCCAGACCGGCCAAGGCGAGCGTGTCGCCGAAATCTCGCGCGGAACAGCCATCAAGGAAGGCCGCCAACGACATCTTGCCGAACGAATACCCGATCTCGTCCGGAGCCAGGAGCCGCTGCACCGCCATCGCATGGAATTGTCCTGGGCTCAAAGCGTCAAGGCCGGTCTCCCGCTCCAATCGCCCGGCCTTGACCGCATCCAGCGCAATGCAGCCGTAGAAGAGCCGCGCAAGCAGGCGCATGATGCGCAACCGCGCAAGCAACGCTGCATCGGGGGCACGGCCCAGTGCCGAGCTGAGCAAGGCCGCCTCGAGGTCCGGCGTGTCAGCGATTTCGATCGTCACAACCGCGAGATCGAACAGGTGATCGTTGCGGGCGGCAAGTTCCCAATCGACCAGCCAGAGGCGCGCGCCGTCAAAAAGCAGGTTGCGCGGGTTCAGGTCATTATGGTTCGAAACCAAGGCCGACGGCGTCCACAGCACCGCCGAGCGGATGCGGGCCAGTGCGTCATGGTGTCGGTCCAGCAGCCCCGGCGCAAACAGGCCTGACATGGTCAATGTCTGGAGCAGGGCAGCGACGATATCCTCGCCGCCGCCGAGCATCGTGGGAAATGGCTCCGTCGCCCGCAGGCGTCCGATCAGCGCGCCCAACGCGCCCGCCAGTCCGGCGCGCCCGCCAAGGTAGGAAGTAATCGGCTTGGCGTCGATGAAATCCATAACCGCGATGCCGTCCATCGGGTCGGTGAAGTAGACGCGCGGAGCCACCCCGACTGCCGAAGCCGCTTCCATGCAAGCGAAGCCGCGCCGCCTGTGCTCCACCGCAACGCGGTCAGGCTCAAGCCGCAACACAAAGGATCGGCGGCTTGCATCCACCCGAAAGATCATCGCTCCGGAGATGCCGCCCTTCAGCGGCACGATCGGGCCGATGTCGCGCGAACCCATTACAAGCGCCAACGCTCTTCGCGTGGCGTCTCGTCGCTCGAGTGGGATGACTCCGAGATTGTCCATCAGTTACGGTCACAGCCCTCAGACAGCAAGGCACGTAGAAGGAAGCGCTTCTTTTTT
>CAIYPH010000759.1 GCA_903928045.1 uncultured Rhodospirillales bacterium | reverse complement strand
CGCCGGATTGGCGTTGGCTGGCCGAGCGCGAGGACTCCCCCTGGTATCCCTCCCTGCGGCTGTTCCGCCATTCCGCCCCGCGGCGATGGGACCTTCTGGTGCCGCGTGTCGCCGAGGCGCTGCGGGAGTTCATCGCCCGTTGAGGGGCACATCGATCTGGTATATACCAATTCACCGCATATAAGGGAGACGACGATGGCCATTTCTCGCCGTACCATGCTCGCCGCTGGCGCCACGCTGCCCCTCATTGGCCACCAGGCCCGCGCCGCCCGCGTCCCGGGTACGCTGAGCTTCGGCCTCTCGACCTTCCCGCCCAACCTGCTGCCATGGGCCAATACCGGCACCGCGCAGGTCACCGTCAAATACTGCGTGATGCGCGGCCTCGCTTCCTACGACAACAAGGGCCTGCTGCGCCCCGAACTCGCCGAAAGCTGGACCCGCGACGGGGACACCACCTGGGTGTTCAAGCTGCGCGACGCAAGCTTCAGCGATGGCCGCAAGGTGACCGCCGAGGACGTGAAATGGACGCTGGAGCAGGTCGCCGGCGAGAAATCCACCGCGTTTATGAAGAACCAGTTCCAGTCCGTCGAACGTATCGAGACGCCGGATCCGCGCACCGTGCGCATCGTGCTGAAATCGGCCAACGTGATGCTGCCGGAGTGGCTGGCGAGCCCGCATATGCCGATCGTCGCCAAGGGCTCCACCGATAATGGCGGCACCGCCGTCACCACCGGGCCCTACGTGATCAAGGCGCAGGAGAAGGGCGTCTCGATCGACCTCGAGGCCAACCCGAAATACTACCGGCCGGGCGCGCCCAAGCTGAAGGGCATCCGCTTCATCGCCTATGCCGACGAGAACCTGCGCGTGGCCGCGCTCCAGGCCGGCGATATCGACATCATCGAATATGTCCCCTGGCAGTCCATGCAGGCGATCGAGGCCGACGCCAAGCTGAAGATGCAGAACGTCGATGGCCCGTTCATGGCGCTCTCCTTCAACGGCAACGGCCCCTTCAAGGACAAGCGGGTGCGCCAGGCCGTGGCCTTCGCCATCAAGCGCGAGGAAATCGTCAACGCCGCCTTCTTCGGCCGCGGCAACCCGCTGCAGGGCCTGCCGATCGCCCAGGGCACCCCGTTCTACGATGCCGTCGCCGCGAAGCACTGGTCCTACGATCCGGACCGCGCCAAGGGCCTGTTGAAGGAAGCCGGCGTGCCCAACGGTTTCGCCTGCACCCTGCTCTCCACCGCGCAGTACGGCATGCACAAATCCACCGCCGAGGTGGTGCAGCAGAACCTCGCCACCATCGGCATCAACGTCACCCTCAATCTCCCGGACTGGGCGACCCGCATCAACCTCGGCAATCGCGGCCAGTACGAGTTCTGTGTGCAGGGCACCACGACCGACAATAACGACTTCGATGGCGCCGCCACCGTGCTCGATGGCGGCCTGCCGCCGAACAACGCGCGCAGCGTCAATATTCCCACCCCCGAGACCCATGCGCTGTTCGAGAAGGGCCGCGCCGAGTTCGACTTCGCCAAGCGCAAGGCGATCTACGCCGACCTCACCAAGCAGTCGCTCGACGAATGCTTCCTCGTCGGCCTCGCCTGGCGCGCCCAGGGCTACGCGATGACCAAGGACGTGCAGGGTTTCGCCAACCTGCCCGGCGCGATGACCTTCTATTCCGGCATCACGCTGGAAGAGACCTTCTTCGGCTGATCAGGCCGGCAGATCCTGCAGAAACGCGAGCATCGCCGCGTTCACTTCGGCGGCGCGTTCCTGCTGGGTCCAGTGGCTACAGCCCGGCAGCATCACCGTCCCGCGCAGTTGCGGGATGAAGCGGCCGAGATTGGGCAGCAACTTGTCCATGCCGGGGAAGCGCACCACGAGGTCGCGATCCCCGGCCATGAACAGCGCGGGAACCTGCACCAGCGCGCCGGCGAAGGGGGCGGAAAGCTCCCAGTTGCGGTCGATATTGCGGTACCAGTTGAGTCCGCCGCGGAAGCCGGTGCGGGCGAACTCGGCGGCGAAATAGTCGAGATCGGCCTCGGTGAGCCATGCCGGCAATTCGGCCGGCGGGTGCATCCGCGTGAGGATGCCACCATCACGCGGCACCATGGCGATGGCATCCGGCGCCGCGTCATCGCCGAAGCCGGAGAGCAGGATGGTGCGCAGGCTATGGCGCGGATCGGCCTCCAACTCGGCCTCCGCTACACCCGGCATTTGAAAATAGAGCTGGTAGAAATGCTCCGTGGCGCTCTGCGGCATCACGCTGCTCGGCCGCACCGGCCCGCGCGGGCGAAACGGCACGGAAAGGCCGACCACGCCACGAATCCGGTCCGGCCGCCACAGCGCGGTGGTCCAGGCCACCGGCGCCCCCCAGTCATGCCCGGCGATGGCGGCGCGCGTGGCGCCAAGCGCATCGAGCACCCCGATCATATCGCCGACCAGATGGTTCATGGTGTACTGGTCGATCGCGGCCGGCGCATCGGTACCGCCATAGCCCCGCATATCCGGCGCCACGGCATGGTAGCCGGCCTCGGCCAAAGCGCGGATCTGATGCCGCCAGGAATACCAGGATTCCGGGAAGCCATGGCACAGCAGCACCACCGGCCCGCTGCCGGCCTCGGCGATGCGGATGCGGATCCCATTGGCCTCGATGACGCGATGACTGATCATGACCACCCCCCCCTACAGCATAGCCATCTGCCGGTCCTGCCGCCACGTGCCATCCAGGAAGCGCGAATGCCGGTATGGCGCCGGGTCCACCGCCCGCGTGTCGCCCGCCACCAGATCGGCCATCAGCTTCCCCGCCCCCGGCCCGATGCCGAATCCATGCCCGGAGAACCCGGTGGCGAGATGGAAGCCCGGTAGCGCGTCCACCGCGGAAATGATCGGGATCACATCCGGCGTCACGTCGATCAGCCCGCCCCAGGTCTCTGCGATCGTCATCGCCGCCACCGCCGGGAAGGTCTTCGCGAACAGGTCCCGCGCCTCGCGCTGGGCGGCGGCGTTCGGCTTGGGGTCAAGGGTGCGGATGCGCTCGAACACCGTCTTCTGGTCCAACCCCCAGCGCGTCGGGCGCATCAGCTCCTCGAAAAAGCGTGCCCCAAACCGCAGGTTCATCTCCTTGCGGCTGGTCCATAAATGCGGCGCGAACTGGAAGAACAGCTTGAAACTATCCGGCGTGATATCCCCGATCGAGGAATTGCGCATCGAGACGTTGTAGCCGCCATCCAGCCGCTTGCGGAACGCGAACCCCGCGCCGCTCGCCGCCACCTCCGGCCCGCCATCGATCGGGTTGGTCCGCATCACCGAGCCCAGCATGTTGAGCGCCGGCACATGGGTGCCGAGATTCCCCGCGAACAGGCGAGACCAGGCCCCCCCGGCCAGCACCACACTATCGCACGCGATCGAGCCGCGCTCCGTCACCACCCCCGCAACCCGCCCTGCCTTGGTCTCCAGCCCGCGCACCGCGCAGTCCGTGTACACCTTGGCCCCCAGTTTCTGCGCCGCGGTGGCGATCGCCGGCGCCGCCATCTGCGGCTCGCCCCGTCCGTCCGAGGGCGTATGCAGCCCGCCCGCCCAGCGCCGCGAACTCCCCGGCAGCACCGCGTCCACCTGGTCCGGCGTCAGCATCCGGCTGTCCACCTGGTAGGGCCGCGCCTTTTCCAGCCAGGCGAGATGGCGGTCGACATCGGCCTGGGTCTGGCAGAGATAGACGATGCCGGTCTGGCGAAACCCGGTCTCGGCGCCGACCATGCCGTTCATCCGCCGCCACAGCTTGAGGCTCTCCATGCCCAGCGGGATCTCCCGCACATCGCGCCCCATCACCCGCGTCCAGCCCCAATTGCGGCCGGACTGCTCGGCGCCGATCTGCCCCTTCTCGCACAGCACCACCGGAATGCCCTTCTCCGCGAGGAACAGCGCGGTGGACGAGCCGATAATCCCGCCGCCGATCACCACCACCGAGGTGCGATGCGGCAATTCCTGATCCGGCTTGATCCTCACCATCGGCGGCGCCATGCGAGTCACTCCTCTGTCCTCCCGATAGCGGGCCGCGAAGCCGCCGATTTGTCCAGCCCCCATGATGTCTTGCCTGGAATGTCGATTGGTATATACCAATTCCAGCAACCCCCGGAGGGCCCATGGCCGCGGCACTGGATCGACAGGCGATGATCGACGGCCTCGCCACCGCCGTCGCTCTGCTGGACGAGGCCCACGCGCTCGGCCGCCAACTCGCCCCCGAGATCGATCGCATCGTCATGGTCGCCGCCGGCTCCGCCAACCGCGCCATGCTCGGCATCCAGTACTGGGCCGAACGCGAAAGCCCGAGCCTCGACGTCCGCCGCTGGTTCCCCGCCGAACTGATGACGCAGGACCCCGCCCGCCTCGATGCCCGCACCCTCGTGCTGATCGCCAGCAAATCCGGCACCACCAAGGAGACCGTGGCCGCCGGCGAGTGGCTGCGCGCCAAACCCTGCCGCACGGTCGCCTTCACCCAGCGCGCCGACAAGCCGCTGGCCGGTCTTGCGCAACACGTCTTCGCGGTGGGCGAGACCTCCGAGAGCTTCCCGGCGCTGTTCATGGTGATGCAGGCGCTGGTGGCCGGCGTGATGGTTGCGAAGGACGGCTGGGCGCTGGCGGCGCCGTTGATGGCATCGCTGAAGGCGCTCCCCGGGGCGCTGGCCGATGCGGCTGCGTCGTCTGACGCGCGGGGCCAGGCGGATGCGGCGCGCATCGTCGCCGACAAGGTGATCTACCACATCGCCTCCGGCCCCGGCTTCACCACGGCTTACGTGTTCGGCGTCTGCATCGTGATGGAGATGCTGCGGCTGCACTCCACCGCGCTGGAGGCGGCCGAGTTTTTCCACGGGCCGTTCGAGGCGGTGGACGAAACCACGCCGCTGATCCTCATCGTCGGCGAGGACCCCTCGCGCCCGCTGATGGAGCGGGTGGTGCGCTTCTGCGATCGCTACGCGCCGCGCGCCATGGTCTATGATTCGCGCGATTTCGCCATGCCCGGCATTGATCCGGCGATCCGCGCCATCGTCGCCCCCTATGTGTTGCAGGCGGCGCTGAAGCGGATCAGCGCCAATCTCTCGCTGCTGCTCAACAAGCCGCTCGGCGAGCGCCGCTACATGTGGAAGGTGGACTATTGAGTGGCGATTCAGCCCTCAGAGGTTGAAATGGAGGAAGTGGATCGTTAGGAAACCAAACTGGATCACGGGTATCGAACTCGGATTGGTGCGCCCAGGCAGCCTTTTCCAATTCTTCGGCAACCTGT
>CAIYPH010000758.1 GCA_903928045.1 uncultured Rhodospirillales bacterium | reverse complement strand
CGGCGATCACCATGCGGGTGCCCTCGCCCATACGGGTGAGGAACATCTTCATCTGCACCGGCGTGGTGTTCTGCGCCTCGTCGAGGATGACGAAGGCGTGGGCGAGGGTTCTGCCGCGCATAAAAGCCAGCGGCGCCACCTCGATCTCCCCGGTGCCCATGCGGCGGATCACCTGCTCGCCCGGCATCATGTCATGCAGCGCGTCGTAGAGCGGGCGAAGATAAGGATCGACCTTCTCCTTGAGATCCCCGGGCAGGAAGCCGAGCCGCTCGCCGGCCTCGACGGCGGGGCGGGACAGCACGATGCGGTCGACCTTGCCGGCGGTGAGCATGGCGACCGCCTGGGCAACCGCGAGATATGTCTTGCCGGTGCCAGCCGGGCCGATACCGAACACCATCTCGTGCTTGGACAGCATGTCCATATAGGTGGCCTGGCCTGGGCTGCGCGGTCCGACCGCGCCGCGCTTGGTGCGGATGGCCGGCAGATCGGACAAAGGCAGCCGGGGGTCGTCGATCTCGGAGAGCCGGATTGCGGCGTCCACGTCGCTGATGGTGATCCCGGTGCCCTGTTCGAGGCGGCGGTAGAGCCCGTTCATCGCCGATTGCGCCGCCTCGACCCGCGCCGGATCACCCGTGATCGCCATCCGGTTCCCGCGGCAATTCACCTTCACCCCGAGCCCTTGCTCGATTCGCACCAAATGCCGGTCATGGTCACCGAGCAGGAGGGAGAGCAGCGCGTTGTCGGGAAAATGCAGCGTGACAGCGCGGCTGAGCGGGGTGACGGCGGCGGCCGATGGGATCTGGGTCAAGCGCAGGCTGTCTCCTCTACAAGTGTGGCGGACAGGGAATTGGGATGCCCGGCGGTGATGGTCATCTCGACGACCTCACCAACCAGGGAGAGCGGGCCCTGGGCGTGCACCGGCTGCAACCAGGGCGAACGGCCGCCGATCTGGCCGTCATGCCGGCCGGGGCCGGTGACCAGCACGGGGATGGTCCGCCCGGCGAGGCGCGCGTTGAACGCGGCCTGCTGCTCGCGCAGCAGGGCCTGCAGCGCCTGGAGGCGACGATCCTTCTCGGCTTCCGGCACCTGCATGGCGGCCCCCGCCGCGGGGGTGCCGGGGCGCGGGGAATACTTGAAGCTGAAGGCCTGCGCGAACCCGACATCGCGGATCAATTGCATGGTCGCCTCGAAATCCTTCTCGGTCTCGCCGGGATGACCCACGATGAAATCCGATGACAAGGCAATATCCGGCCGCGCCGCGCGGAGGCGAGCGACAATTTCGAGATATTCGGCGGCGGTGTGTTTGCGGTTCATCGCGGCGAGGATGCGGTCCGAGCCCGATTGCACCGGCAGATGCAGGAAGGGCATCAGGGCGGGCACCTCGCCATGGGCGGCGATCAGCTCCGCATCCATGTCACGGGGGTGGGACGTGGTGTAGCGGATGCGGGCGAGGCCGGGGATTTCGGCCAGCGCGCGGATCATCCCGCCGAGGGTCGCCGGCTTTCCATCCGCGCCGGCGCCGTGCCAGGCGTTGACGTTCTGGCCGAGCAGGGTGATTTCGCGCGCCCCCCGGGCAACCAGGCGGCGCGCCTCGGCCATCACCGCGCCGAGCGGCCGGCTGGCCTCGGCACCCCTAGTGTAGGGCACCACGCAGAACGAGCAGAACTTGTCGCAGCCCTCCTGCACGGTGAGGAAGGCGGTGACGCCCTGTGGCGCCATGCTGTCGGGCAGGAAATCGAACTTCTGCTCGACGGGGAAATCGGTTTCGATCACGGCGCCCGCGGCGCGGCTGGCGCGGGCGACCATCTCGGGCAGCTTGTGATAGGTCTGCGGCCCCAGCACGATGTCCACATAAGGCGCGCGGGCGAGGATCTCCGCCCCTTCCGCCTGGGCGACGCAGCCGGCGACGGCCAGGATCATCCGTCCGCCCTCGGCCTCCCGCTGCTCCTTCAACACCCGCAGGCGGCCCAGCTCGGAGAACACCTTCTCGGCGGCGCGATCGCGGATGTGGCAGGTGTTGAGGATCACCATGTCCGCGCCGTCCGGGCGATCCGTGCCGGCATAGCCGAGGGGGGCCAGAACGTCGGCCATGCGGCCACTGTCGTACACGTTCATCTGGCAGCCCCAGGTGATCATGTGCAGGTTCTTGGTGTTGGCGTTGTTCATCAGTGAGCCATCCAGCGTCCCGCGCGGACCGGTCCGGCGGGAAAGCGGGGACAAATCGGCTGCATCGTCGCCAAGGTCAAGCACAAGGGGCGCGTGGTTCCTCCTGGAGAGGCCGCCAGTCTCGCAGGCAAAGCCGGTGGCGTGTCAAGCATTCCCCGCGGGATCGCGGTTCTGCCGGAGTTCGGCCGCGCCATTTGCGACGATCCGACATACCGCCTCGGACAGCGCCTTGCGCGATCCGTAGGCCGCCGGATCGACCGGGGGGTGCAGCAGGATGGTGGCGCGGAAGCCCTGGAGGCGGGCGAAGCGCAGGAAGTGCGAGGCAAGATCCATGTCGCCGGGCCAGGCGAACACCAGCCTGGTCGCCCGGCCGACCGGCAGTCCGCCCAGCCGGTCATAGACCAGGGAGACGGGCTGCACGATCGCGCTTCGTCCGTCTGGCGAGACCGGGATTTCGGCGACCGAGAGGAAGGCCGAGCGGAAGGGCAGGACGTGGGAGCCGTCCGACGTGGTTCCCTCGGGAAACAGGATCAGGCTGTCACCGGCGGCGAGGCGGGCGCGCATCTCGTCGCGCTCGCGCACGGTGGAGGCGCGCACCCGGCGCACATAGACGGTGCGGCCGAGACGGGCGATCCAGCTCACCACCGGCCATGTGCCGATCTCTTCCTTGGCGATGAAGGCGGCATCGAGCCGGGCACCGAGCACGGGGATGTCGAGCCAGGAACTGTGGTTGGCGACGTAGACGACCGGCCTTCCATCGGCGGTGCGATGCGCGGGCTGGCCGAGCATGCGCAGGCGGAGGCCGAGGATGGCCAGCAAGCCGTTCCAGAACATCCGGGCCGACCCCTCATTGGCCCGCCCGGGCAAAGCGACCAGCAGCAGCTGGATGGGGAAGCAGACCAACACCCACAGCACGATCAACACCAGCCGGCGCACCACGCGCAGGCGGCCGAACAGCGAAGCCGCCGGTTTGCCCATCGCCGACCAGCCCGCATCCGCCTCCCCGGCGGCGAGCAGCGGTACCCGCCGCCCACCGAGGCGGCGGGGTTGCGCGGGGGTGGTCACGGCAGAACCCGTTGCCCCGTCCTCACTCCGCGGCCGCCCGCTCGCGGACCTTGCGCGCCATCGCCGCGATCCCGTTGCCGCGGTTGGTGGAGAGCGCCTCGAGCAGGCCGAGGTCCTTGAGGAATACCGGATCGGTCGCCGAGATCTCGGCGGGGGTGCGGCCGGAATAGACGCGCAGCAGGAGCGCGACCAGGCCGGAGACGATGGCGGCGTCCGAGGCGCCGGCGAAGTAGAGCTTGCCGTCCCGCGCGACGGCCTCCATCCACACCCGGCTCTGGCAACCCGGCACGCGATGGGTGTCGTCGGCCCATGCGTCCGGGAAAGGCGGCAGCTTGCGGCCGAGCTCGATGATGTACTGGTAGCGGTCCATCCAGTCATCGAACACCCCCAGCTCCTCGGCAATCGCTTCGATCGCGGCGGCGGCGGTGTCGTCCTCGGGCAGTAGGAACGGATCGGCCGTCATCCGCCGTAAAGCCCGGCCGCGCGGGCGCGGACCTTGATGAGGCCGACCAGGGTTTCCAGCGTCGGCATCGGCACGCCGAGGGCGCGGGCAAGATCGAGCGGCACCGAATAGAGCGCGTCGATCTCCATCGGGCGGCTGGCCAGCAGGTCCTGCAGGATGGAGGGGCGGTGGCCGAGATTGGTGTTGATGGCAATCGTGCGCTCGGGGTCGATCGAGGCATTGCGGCCGACCGCCTTGATGAGGGCGTTGGCCTCCGCCATCAGGCGACGCGAGGTATCGACCAGAGCAGGCTCGGTGTGGGTGTCCTTCACCGGGGTGGTGGTCAGCACGCACATCGGGCCGGCGGAGAGGTTGAAGGCGAGCTTTTCCCAGATCAGGTCGCGCAGCGTCGGGCTGATGGCGATCGGCAGCGCCGCCTGCTCGAAGGCGGCGGCAATGGCCTGCATGCCCGGCGTGGTGACGCCATCCGGCGCGCCGATGACCGTGCCGCGCGCGGCGCCGCTGACCATGCGGACATGGCCTGGGGCGGGAACCGAGCTGGCCGGCCAGAAAATGCCGCCGACCGTGCGATGCGGGCCGACCGCATTCCACAGCGCGTCACCAGGATCGAGCACCGGCAAACGGTTGCCGTCCATGGCGCCGCCATGGCCCATGAAATACCACCAGGGAATGCCGTTGTTGATGAAGGCAACCGGGGTGTCCGGCCCGAGCAACGGCGCGATGGTGGCGGCAACCGACGGCAGGGACGGCGCCTTCACGGTGACCAGCACCGCATCCTGCACGCCCAGCGTCGCCGGATCATCGCTGGCGCGCGGGCGGGTGTGGATGGTGGTGCCCTCCATCTCCACCCTGAGCCCATCCTGCTGGATCGCCCTGAGATGGGCGCCGCGGACGACAACGCAGACGTCATGCCCGGCATGGGCGAGATAGCCGGCCAAATAGCCGCCGATGGCGCCGGCGCCGAAAACGCAGATACGCAAGGTGATACCCTCTCGATGTGTGCTGCCACAATGCTGCCCCAGCGGGCACGGTGGGGCAATCGCTGGATGGGGTGGGAAAGGCAAGCGCTTCTTTTTTGAAAAAAAGAAGCAAAAAACTTTTATCCGTTTGGGGTTGGGGCTTTCCGGGCTTAGGTGTTCGGCTTGTTGTTATTATAGTGGAACAATTAGGGCGCGCGTTTGCGCGGCGGGGATCGATGGTTTTTGAAAAATTGGGCTTCGCCGGCGCTTGGGGGAGACATCGCGCGGTCGCGCCAACGGGGTGGACCGGGGAATGGGGGACGTGGCGCCTTGAGGCGCGCTGCCGGGACATGGTTCACCCGCGGCGCACTGGGGGCGCGGACGGAGTCCGGGCGGGCGCGGCGGCGGGACTGGGCGCGCGGGGACTGCGTCGGGATTTTGCCGGCCGCCACAGCCTGCAGCAGGCGGGCGACCTCCCTCAGCGTCTCCTCGATATAGCGCCAGACCTCCGCCTCCTCCCGCCGCCGTTCCGCGCCGGGCAGACTCCACCCGAGCAGCGCGGCGAACCACAGCGCAAAGGCGCTCAGTCGCCGTGCCATCTCGGCGGCGCGCAGCAGGGGGAGGAGGGCGGGATTGCTCATGGACTCTATATAGGGGAGGTTTGACGAAACGTCAACATAAAAAATCTCCTCGTTATTAAAAATCCACGCGGCGCCACCCGGCAGGCCACCCGCCCCACGCATGCCGTGGATGGCGGCGAAGCCAATAGATACGGCCCCAAGTGAGGAAAACAGGAGGGAAAAAGAAGTTCTTTTTGTGAACAAAAAAACCAAAAAAACTTTTTATTCCATCCATGCCGTTGGCGTACGGAGGGGGGATGGTTGGGAACGGTACTCGGCAAGGGAATAAAAGTTTTTTGCTTCTTTTTTTCAAAAAAGAAGCGCTTCCTT